>DATEWS010000389.1:0-7744 GCA_035257785.1 Pyrinomonadaceae bacterium | reverse complement strand
CCAGCCGGTGATGCACCAGGAATGGGGCAAACTGCTCTTCATGCACTGGCGCGTTCCTGAAAGTTTATTGCGCCCGCACATTCCCCGTTCTCTTGAAATCGATACCTACGGCGACTCGGCGTGGATCGGAATTGTCCCATTCACGATGTGGGACATTCGCGGTCTGCCGCCTTACATGCCACCGATTCCCGGACTCGATTCGATGAATGAATTGAACGTACGTACTTACGTTCATCACAACGGAGTGCCGGGCGTCTGGTTCTTCTCGCTCGATTGCGACAGCAAAGCAGCGGTGTTAGCTGCGCGTACCACGTATCACCTGCCGTATTACTTCGCCGACATAAAGTGCGATGGTAAGAAGAAGATCAAATACCGCTTGAAACGTCGTGATGAGCCGTCGGCTGAGTTCAAGGCTGACTGGAGTGTCGGTGACGCACTGCCGAAGTCGCAACCCGGATCGCGCGAGTTTTTTCTGACAGAGCGTTACCTGCTCTATTCGGAGTACGAAGGCGAACTCTTTCGGGCGCGTGTCTATCACGAGCCTTATGAACTCTATAAAGCAGAGGTCACAAACTTCGGTTCCACTCTCCTCGAACCGAAACAGATCCCGCAATCAAAAACACAACCGATCCTGCACTACGCAGAACAGGTGAGCGTTGATATCTGGATGCTGGAGAGCGTTGAAGATTAATCTCTGCGGCCCCTCTGCGTACCTCTGCGTTCTCTGCGTTGAATGGCGCTCTCTTACGCAGAGATCACAGAGATACGCAGAGGGCCGCAGAGAAATCTTGTATTGAAAACGATCCTCACTAGTTTCTCGCCATGTAGTGTTGTCAAACATGAACTTAGCTGTAGATGTACACCACCGTACAGCCCTCACATTCTTTACGTTCTAAACACGTTGATGACACAGCTTTCAACGACTGTGCTGGCATGAAAATTGACAGTGCCGATGCATATGAAGTTGAAAGGCAAGCACGCAATGAGGATCGAAAACATTCGCACACTAAACGGTCCGAATGTATATAGCTACCATCCGGTGCTGCTCATGCACCTGGATCTGGGTGAGCTTGCTGAACGCGAGAGTCGTGAGTTCAAAACCTTTAACCAGCGACTCCTCACAATTCTTCCGGGATTAAATAATCATCATTGCAGTTTGGAACAACCGGGCGGTTTTGTTACCAGACTCGAAGAAGGAACTTACTTCGGTCACATCGTCGAACACGTCGCGCTCGAGTTGACCGAGAGCGTCGGCATTGGAAAATCGCATGGCAAAACGCGTCACGACTGTGGCAGTTTGTACTACGTCGCCATCGAGTTCCGCGCTGAGAAGGCCAGCACGTACCTGTTCGAGCAAGCTGTGAATCTTGTCGCAGCGTTGGTTCGTGAACGCACTTTTAATTTGCCGCCAGTTTTAGAAGAAGCGAAACGTTTGATTTCCGATGCTGAGACTGGCCCGACTACGCGCGCGATCATTGAAGCCGCCGAGCGCCGTGGTATTCCGTGTAGACGTGACGGCACCGGCAATCGCATCCAGCTCGGTTATGGAAAGTATCTCCACTACGTTCAGGCGGCCATGACGGGTAACACGAGCGCGATTGCGGTTGAGCTGGCGCAGGACAAAGAAGAGACGAAGGATCGACTCGATCTTCACGGCATTCCCGTCCCCAAGGGCAAGGTGGTCTACTCACTTAAGGAAGCGTTGAAAGCTGCCGATGAGATCGGACGCCCGGTCGTAGTTAAGCCGGTGAACGGACATCAAGGGCATGCAGTCACGCTCGAAGTCTCGACTCGCGAGGAGATGAAGATCGCGTTCGATGCGGCGCGAGAATATTCGTCGGCGGTGTTGATTGAAGAGACTTATGAAGGTCTTAACTATCGCGTGATGATCGTTGGCGGCCGAATGGTTGCGGCGAGTGAGCGCGTGCTGCCACACGTGATTGGCGATGGCGCCAACTCGATACGCGACTTGATCGCGCATGAGAATCGCAACCCGCTGCGCGGTGATGGGCACGAAAAACCTTTGACGAAAATCAAGGTCGACGCCGAAGTGACCACACACCTGCAACACGCAGGCATGACGCTCGACACAGTGCCGGCGCGCGATCAGCGGGTCACTCTGTCCAATCGATCAAATTTATCAATCGGCGCAACAGCGCACGACGTTACTGACAAAGTTCATCCAACCATTGCACGCATGTGTGAACGCGCTGCGCGACTGATAGGACTCGACGTGTGCGGCGTGGATCTGGTGACTCCCGACATCGCAGCGCCGATGACGAGTGGCGGGGTCATCGAAGTCAACGCCAGTCCGGGTTTGCGAATGCACCATTACCCATCCGGCGGTATGCCGCGCGACGTGGGCGAGGCTGTTGTGAATGCGATCTTTCCGCCGGGAACGCCGAGTCGCATTCCGATCATTTCGATCACGGGGACGAATGGAAAGACGACCGTTACGAGAATGATTGGTTACGTGCTAGGCAAGACGAACCTCTGCGTGGGTATGACGACGACCGACGGTATTTACGTCGGCGGCGAACAGATCGTCGAAGGTGATACGACGGGACCACAGTCGGCTCAGGTCATTTTGTCGGATCCCGCGGTCGAAGTCGCGGTGTTGGAAACTGCACGAGGCGGCATTATTCGACGCGGCTTGGGTTACGACTGGTCCGACATCGGCGTGATGACAAACATCAGCGACGATCACGTCGGCCAGGATGGAATCAAATCCGTCGAAGACGTTCTATACATAAAATCCCTCGTCGCGGAGCGCGTGAAAGAAGGCGGAACGCTCGTGCTCAATGCTGATGACGAGCACCTCTCGCGGTTGATGGAAAACGAGAGAGTCAAAAAGGTCCCGAAGACCGCGGTCTATTTTTCGATCGATGAAAACAATCCGGTCGTGAAGAATCATCTGCAAGCCGGTGGCAAGGCTTACTTTGCAAGAGGTAACGCGCTGATGGAGTCAATTGGCGAGGTACAGCGAACAATCGCGGACACGTCGATGCTGCCGGTCATGATGAACGGAGCGGCAAAGTTTCAGATCGGCAACTTGCTCGCGGCGATTGCTGCGTGCCGCGCGTTTGGCATTGAACAGGATGTGCTGCTGAAGAGTCTCGTAAGTTTTTCCAGTTGGGCCAACAATCCCGGCCGCGCCAATCTGTACCGCTTGAACGGCGGGCACGTGATGGTCGACTACGGGCATAACACGGAGGCCTTCGCTGCGATTTGCAAGCTCACGTCCAGTTGGAATGACAGGCGCGTGACGGGAATCATCACGATACCCGGCGATCGCGACGACGCGCTCATCGATCGTGCCGCGCGTGTCGCAGCCAAAGGATTTAACAAAGTCATTGTGCGCGAAGATCGCGACCTGCGTGGTCGCAAGCAGGGTGACATCGCGACGATCGTTTGTCGCGCAATTAAGGAAGTTTCGCCGGCCACGGAATGCAAAGTGGTGCTCGATGAAATTGAAGCGCTGCGTAGCGCAGTCGGCCAGATGATCAAGGGGGAAGTAATCGTGTTGTTCTATGAAAAGCTATCGCCGATTCAGAAGGCGTTACAGGAAATGGCTGCCCAGCCAGTCATGTCGCTACCACCACTACCACCTGCTCCGGTTCCTGTAAAGACACGAATCTCCCGTAGGCAGATCCTTCGATCGCGGAGGCCGATTCCTGCGATGCCGCAAGCGTAAGGAATGTTTCACGCAAAGACGCCAAGGCGGACGCAAAGGCGTAAAGAAATCCTTGCGTCTTTGCGTCTTCCTTAGCGCCTTTGCGTGAAAGATCTTTTGAAAATGCTGGAGTTATGAGTTCAAAAATGGTATAAGCAAGACACCCATTATCCCCTGAGTCCTTCCCCTTCGTGCGGGTTTTACGATCAACTCCTTTCAAGGGGGTTTCGATGTTCAGATCGCTGGCATTAACAGTTGTCATTGTGCTGGGCGTGTGCCTCGAGATCGTCCCGGCGCAAACAAATAACTACGCCGACAACCCGCGCAGCACGCTTTCACCCGAAGCCAAGGCTGAGGCAAAACGACTTTACAAGGAAGGTGTCAAGTACGGTCTCGCCGGCCTTTACCCACAGGCCGTCGCGATCCTGCAACGTTCCGTGAAGTTGGACCCACAGTTAGCCGACGCGCATTTCGCACTTGGTCACGCCTATTTCGATCTCAAGCAATGGCGAAATGCAGTCGCGAGTTTTAAAACAGCAGTTGAACTGAATCCTAAGGATCAGGAGGCACGAGACCAACTCGGCCTCGCCCGCGCGATGTTGTGGGAGGAAGACAGCGCGAAGCTGGCCGCGCAGCGTCGACAGAACCCTCCGCAGCAACCAGTTGCCGAACAGGTATCGATTAGTGTCAAGCCGTCGCCGGCAACAGAAACAACCGCCGCCGCTCAACCTGCGCCTGAAGTTAACGCCGCCGTCGCAAACGCAGAATTACTCCTCACAAAGATCTATCGAATTGGACCAAGCGACGTGTTGGATATTCGCATCAACGACAACGCCGCCGCACAGTCAACATTATTTACCGTCACGCCATCGGGTTTCATCGAGCATCCGACGTTTGGTGAACCTATGCAAGCGAGTGGTCTGACGGCAGATGAGCTCAGCAGTAACTTCGAAAGCGAACTCAAACGACGCGCAATTATCGAGAACCCGAAAGTCTCGGTCGGAGTGCGTGATTACGCCAGCCACACGATTCTCGTAAGCGGGCTCGTTAAAGACTCCGGCACGAAGATTCTTCGCCGCGAGGCTATTCCGCTTTACGTCGTAGTTGCCGATGCACAACCGTTGCCCGAAGCAGCGCGTGTGACGGTGCTTCGCAACGAGTCAAACGCGACGTTTGAAATAGAGCTTGGGCAAACGAAGGATATGAGTCTGCTGGTTCGGCCGGGCGATGTAATAACGTTGTTGCCGAACGCGACGCAGTTTGTTTACATCGGCGGTGAAGTTAAGTCGCCGGGTGAAAAGACTTTTCGTCGTGGTCTAACACTGACGCAGGCGATCATCGCGGCCGGCGGCGTGACGGACAAAGCAAAAGAAGCGCGGCTCGGTCGAGATAATGGCGATGGATTCCTCGTCGTGACGCGTTACAAGTTGAAGGATATCGAATCAGGAAAAGTTCAGGATCCGGCAGTTAAGCCTGGTGATCGAATCACGCTGCATGATTGAAATGTCAGCAACGGCAAGAAAACTTGTTCTCGTCGATACTGCGACACGCGAGCTGTGGCGCGTGGCGGAGAATGGTGACCTGAATGATGCGGCTGCGATCCTGTCACGTGGCGTTGATGTTAATGCGCGTAACGAACACGGGATGACGGCGCTCATGCGTGCTGCGCGGCTTGGGCACGCTGCGGTTGTTCGTGCGTTGCTCGAGCACGGCGCAGATCCAAATCTCGCGCGTAACGATAAATTCACAGCGCTCGCGCTGGCAGCGTTTTTTGGTCACACGGAAACTGTCAGGATCCTGATTGAGCATGGCGCCAAGACTGAGATCGTCACGCGTTCTGGGACGTCACCGCGTATGTGGGCCACGGCGCGTACGTTTGCAGAAGTCGCGCGGTGTTTTGAAAAACCTGCGCAAATTAGAGCGGTGCCCGTTCCTGTTTCTCCTGCTCCTGTCTTTCCTGCGCCTGCGCCGGTTGTGAAGACGCTCAAGGATCCGCCGGAGATCTGGGATCTGGTGCATGAAGTTCCCAAAGGTTTTGATGCTCGTGCGGCGTTTTTCTCGCGCATGAAGTCGATGAAGTTGCCGATTGCCGTTGGTGCGTTTGCGGGATTGTTGTTGTTGGTTACGGGTGGAGTGGCAGTGTTTGTTTTGAGAAGTCCGGAGGCGAGTATTCCGTCGCTCGAAGTGCCCGCAGTTAAGGCCGCGACGGTGGAGGTTCAAATCATTGCTCCTGAGGCGCCGCGTGTAAATCCGGTTAGTGAAATACCAGTGGTCGTCGCCAAAAAAGCGCCACTGCCCCGCCAATCAAAACCGCGTGTTGTTACTGAAGAAGAGAGTGTCGTAGCGACAGCGCCTGTGAGTGAACAGCCGCAGGTTGCGGTACCGGAAATTCAAAAACCAAAACCGCGTGAGCCAGTGAAGAGTGCGCCTAGTTCCGCGCTCAGCCCACACATAATCGCGCCAGCCAAAAACGCCAAAGTCATTCAGTGGCCTTAGCCACAAAGAAGAATAGATTTTTTGATTTATGTGCCTCTTTGTGGCTGATCAATATTCCGCAAACGCATCATCCGGATAACAATACAACCAACGTTCACCGCGTTCAGCCGACGCGATCACGGGATGACCGGTGGCGCGTGCATGCTTCGACGCATGTTTGTTTGGTGAACTGTCACAGCAGAGCGTAACACCACACTGCTGGCACGTTCGCAGATGCATCCAACTCGCTCCGATCTTCACACACCCCAAACAAACTCGCTCTTCTGGTTGCTTAACGTCAGTAATCCCGTCGATATGAACACAAACCTGTATTGCCATGCGGTTAGTATACCTAAAGGCGCAAAGATAAGGGTTCTTTGCGCCTTGCGGGGTCTTTCGTACGGTTGTGTGAACTGCTTACGCGCTGGCGCCCCTGGCTTTCGCGCGTTCCTGTTGCATGTATTCTCTCATCGCGGCGATGTGGCCGGGACTCCGTTTCTCGGACCATTCCTCAAAGCGCTGCGCCGCTTTCTCCAGATTTCCAAGCAGGTTCTGGTCGTGAAATGCCTCCCTAAACTGAGGCACCACGGACTTTAACTGCTCCCATACTCCAAAGAACTCACCACTCGTCTCGAAAAATAGATCCTCGTTCAGCAGCCCGTAATTAAGCAGCGCGCACGCTTGTTCCCAGTAGCCAATCACCATTCCGAGAAACGTGCCGTGTTCAGTGCCCGGGGCCGCGATGCGCATCGCCTCTTCAAGTGTTTCCGCGTGATAATTCTGCTGAAACCAGTCACGCGCCTGGCGCAGCCTCGCTTCACGTCTCAAATCATAAACTTGCAAGTGTAGTTGTGCCTGTTCATGCGTGGGTTTAGTTGCCATTGCTCTTCCTTTCCAATTTTCTGACTAAGATTGCTTTCAATCTTAAGTCGAACGGCTGCCCCGCAAATCGACAATTATTTTTCAATTCCCGAATATTTTGAATCGCGTGTTCGTGGCTAGAAAATTGCTCAGCACGCAGATCATCAGGGGGAATGACTCAAATGAGATCACTTTGGCGTCTTGGAGGTCTCAGTTGGCTCGAATTAGCCAAACGAGTTTGGCGCGAAATCCAGGAAGACAATGTGTTTGGGCGCGCGGCGGAGTTGTCCTACTACTTCCTGTTGGCCCTTTTCCCGTTCCTGATTTTCCTTACTTCCGTCATCGGAATGATTCTCGGCTCGGGCACCGGCACGCGCCACCAACTCTTCAACTACCTCGCTCGCATCATGCCCCCGTCGGCATTTCAGTTGATCGACAACACGATGTTGGAAGTTTCGGCGTCGAGTAGCGGTGGGAAATTATCGTTCGGAATTCTGGCGGCGCTGTGGGCTGCGTCAAATGGACTAAGCGCGATCACCGAGTCGCTCAACACTGCATATGATTTGACGGAAAGTCGTCCGTGGTGGAAACAGCGACTTACAGCCATCAGTTTAACTATGGCACTGTCCGTGTTGATTATTCTCGCGCTCGTCTTGATCGTCGCGGGAGGACGTATTGCAGAGGGTCTGGCGGCGGCTTACGGATTGGGCGACACGTTTCCGCTCGCGTGGAAAA
>DATEWS010000388.1:0-3186 GCA_035257785.1 Pyrinomonadaceae bacterium | reverse complement strand
CGGGAATCTTGTAAGCGCCGGACAGCATGAGCCCGGTCAACGTCGGAATCGCTGGTGTCAGCAGTTGATGATATGCGCCGAGGTCTGCGAAGACGCTGTAACGCAAGCCCGTCAACGTGCCATCATTTTTGAACGCGACCTCGATGTCACCGACCTGACCGCGACCGTGAATGGTGGCCTGAATATTCTCGCGTCGTGTTTCGATCCACTTGACGGGTTTGCCGAGCTGTATCGAAATCCAGCCGAGCAACGCTTCCTCCGCGTAAACGTTGAGTTTCGATCCGAAGCCACCGCCGACTTCAGGCGTGATCACGCGCAACTTGTTTTCGGGCATGCCGATCATCAGCGCGACTTGCGTGCGCATGAGGTGCGGGATCTGTGTCGACGACCAGAGCGTTAGTTCTTCTTCGCCGGGGAAATAACGAGCCAGGACGCCGCGCGGCTCCATCGCGATCGGCGCGAGTCGTCTGTGAAGCACGCGTTGTTTGACGGTGCGGTCCGCAGCGGCAAACGCGGCGTCAATATCGCCTTCGCCCGATGTGAGTCGATACGCGATGTTGTCGCTGAAGGCGTCGTGAATAACTGGACCACCAGCGGCTGCCTGTTCGACGTCAGTAACAACCGGCAGTTCTTCGTAGTCGACGACGATGAGATCGACAGCATCGCGAGCAGCGTAACGATCAGTAGCAACCACTGCGGCGACCGGATGACCCACGAAGTAAACCTTGTTGGTTGCGAGCACGCGGTGATCCGGAACTTTCAGATCCGGTAACGCGCCCGCGCATGGCACTGGTCCAATCTTTTGAGCGACGTCCTTGCCTGTGTAAACGGCTACGACACCGGGAGCCGACTCCGCGGCGCTCGTGTCGATGCTGTTGATCTTCGCGTGCGCAAAGTATGAACGCACAAAGGCGACGTGCAGCGTACCGGGCAGGGAAATGTCGTCGACGTAGTGCGCGAGACCCTTGATCAGACGCGGATCCTCGGTGCGCTTTACTCGTTTGCCCACGTAATTGTCGGTCATGATTGCCCCGCTTTCTGCGCCGCGTATTGGACCGCTTCGATGATGTGCTGGTAGCCGGTGCAGCGACACAAGTTGCCTTCGAGACCGTGACAGATTTCTTCTCTCGAAGGCGCAGCGTTACGGTCGAGCAACTGCGCAGCGGTAACGATCATGCCGGGGGTGCAATAGCCGCACTGCAAACCGTGCTTCTCCCAGAAGCCTTCCTGCACTGGATGAAGTTCACCGTTCTTCGCGAAGCCTTCAATAGTTGTCACTTGCGAGCCGTCGGCCTGAACGGCAAAGACTGTACACGACTTCACTGCCTGGCCGTCCAGCATCACGGTACACGCGCCGCAGAGCGACGTTTCGCAGCCAACGTGTGTGCCGGTCAGGCCGAGCACATCGCGCAAATAGTGGACGAGTAGCATGCGTGGCTCGACCTCATCGGTATGAGAGACACCATTCACGCTCAGATTGATAGCCTTTTTCATGAGCTACCTCACTTTTTGGAAAATTTTTTGGCCACAGATTAGCGCGGATCGCGCGAATCAGAAAGAGTCTTTTTTCATCCGCGTTTTTTGGTATAAATCAGCGGCTTAAACGGTTGCTTTGTGAATCTGACGTTTCAAACGATGGATCGTGCGGCGCACGACTTTGAGTTGCGCGTGATCGTGGGCTTCGATGGCTGCAGCGCGCTGCGTCTTCAACTCACGAATGCGCGACTTGATCGTGCTCTTGTCGATGCCGACGACCGAGTGATGCTCGTGTTGAATGCCCAACGCTTTCGCAATTGCCACTACGAGATGCTCTTTGTTCATCTGTGTGTAGCCCTGAACTGCCTCGTGTTCGATACCTTTTGCCATGTCGCGCAATTCGGCAAGTGTCTTGTGTCTTAGTTGTTCGTATGTCAACTCCATTGGGAAGCTCCTGTAAAGATTTGGTTGAGATGATGTCGCAGGTGGTCCACGTAGTCGCGAATGAAATACTCAAGCGTAGTCGCTTCGCTCTTGTCCACCAGCTTGAACGCGATCTGATCGAGACTATGAGTTGTTCGCGGCTTCGTCAGGATCGCATCGGGAATCACTGAAGCAAGGTGATGAATGTGCAGGTTGTATGAACTCCAGAGCTGGATGACTTCAGTCCAACATTCATCCGCATACCTTTGCGAGCTCACCCATTGTTCCTGCTCGTAGCCGGGAAAGACGAGGTCAT
Organism: Pyrinomonadaceae bacterium; assembly: GCA_035257785.1. Classification (GTDB taxonomy): domain Bacteria; phylum Acidobacteriota; class Blastocatellia; order Pyrinomonadales; family Pyrinomonadaceae; genus PSRF01. The sequence continues at coordinate 971 of DATEWS010000388.1, read as the reverse complement.
CCGTGAACTGCGCCCGCACGAACCGCTGATGATTGTTGGCGGCGGAGTCGATCAGATGGCCCAGGATCTGGATTGGCGACCAGTCGTCCGGCGAACTCTTCTCGCGGCTTTGTTCCGCCGGGATACTGCGCAAACGTGTAGTTGCATCTAACACGGTGGCGTGAAAGTCCTTCAGAAACTCATCGTAATTGTGCATGGAGGCTGATAATAGGATCTTCTCGCGCCAGGGTGCAAAGGATCTCGGGAACCGAACACCTATGGCCTTCGTTTAAGTGGCATGCGGCTGTTGTGGCGATTAACAAAAGTTTTTGCGTTGTTCGCGATTCTCCTGCTCGTACTGGTGATCACAGGCGCCTCAAGCACCCTGGTCTTTTACGCTCGCGTCGCAAAGCTTTATACCCAGAATCCTGACACTAAACTCGCGATGCCACTGGAAAACGTGGCGAAGCGCGCAATCGCAGACACATGGCAGGCGCCGCGCGGCACTGACCGTCGTCACGAAGGTCAGGACATCTTTGCGCCACGTGGAACTCCCATCCTCTCCGCTACGCGAGGCATCATCTTCAAAATCGGCGAGAACAACCTTGGCGGGCAAACAGTTTCAGTAATCGGCTCGGGCGGTCGTATTTACTACTACGCGCACCTCGACTCGTACGCGCACGGAATCGAAGTCGGCGATTGGGTTACACCTCGCACCGTGCTCGGTTACGTTGGCACCACCGGTAACGCACAAGGCACGCCGCCGCACCTGCATTTCGGCGTTTACACAACGACCGGCGCGATCAATCCCTTGCCCTTATTAACAGATCGCAGCGCTCCCGCTCCCAGCGTCACGACGAACGCACGAGGCACGCTCGTCAGTCGCAAGATTTAATCTCTGCGGTCCTCTGCGTGTCTCTGCGTTCTCTGCGTTGAAAGAACTATTTAACGCAGAGGACCGCAGAGATACGCAGAGGACCGCAGAGTTTTGT
>DATEWS010000387.1:0-2649 GCA_035257785.1 Pyrinomonadaceae bacterium | reverse complement strand
GCGGTAGCGTCGGGTCACTCTCGCGCATCGATATTCTTAGCTACGACCCGACGCTACTGCGTTCCGGTACTGACCTCTTCCCACAACGATTTTCGACTTTAAGCCTCCACCCCATCAGCAGTAAAGCCTTGACAAGTTACAGTTGTGCGGCTATATGTGGTGTCACGATATATGGAGGCGTTGGCTATGATGGATAAGGAAGTCAAACGCGGCAGCACGGAAATGTTAATCCTCGCGCTGGTCGAAGACCGCTCGCGTCACGGCTATGAAATCGCCAAGCTGATCGAGCAGCGTTCGGACGGCGTGCTTCAATTTCACGTGGCCTCGCTCTATCCCCTGCTTTACCGGATGGAAAAACGCGGTCTGATCAAAGGCACCTGGATCGAAAAGACCGGGCAGCGGCGGCGGCGGTTTTACAAACTCATGCCCGCAGGCAAAAAAGTCTTGAATGAACAACGGCAAACGTGGTCGGACTTTTTCACTGCGTTGGACCGCGTGGCCAAAATCAATCCGGCGTGAATCACACCATGGATCCGAATTGGAAAAAGATTGCGCGCGAACATCTCGCTGTATTGCGGCTGCCACCCGAACGCGAGATCGAGATTATCGAGGAACTGGCGCTGCATCTGGAAGCCGCTTACGACGAGGCACTCACGGAGGGTTTGTCGAAAAGCGAAGCCGAAGCGCACACGGTGCAGACTTACGACTGGCGGTTGCTGGAGTGCGAATTGAGCCGCGCGGAACAGCCGCTCGCTGCGCGGGCGTTGCAACCATCTTTGGAATTGATCGAACGCAAAGGAGGGGTGCGAATGGAATCCTTCATACACGACCTGCGCTTCGGCGTGCGAATGTTGGTGAAGAATCCCGGCTTCACCTGGATTGCCGTGCTCACCCTCGCGTTGGGCATTGGCGCGAATACCGCGATCTTTAGTGTCGTCAATACTGTCTTGTTGCGGCCGTTGCCATACAAAGATGCCGAACAACTTCTCGCTGTCTGGGAAGTGCAGACGAAAGCGAATCAAACCCTGTTCTCCCCAGCGGAATTTCTTGACTACCAGACACAGAATCAATCGTTCACCGAAATGGCGGCATATCGGTTCATGCCCTTGACCTTGACGGGCCAGGGAGAACCGAAACAAATCGATGGAATGATCGTTTCGGCCAATTTCTTTTCGCTGCTCGGCGTTCCGGCAGACCGCGGGCGCATCCTTCAACCGGATGATGGACGCGCCGGCGCTACACGCGTGGCGGTCGTCAGCCATGACTTCTGGCAGCAACAGTTCGGCAGTGATCCAAACGCGATCGGTAAGGCACTGACGCTCAACGGTGAGCCGGTCACGCTTATCGGAGTTATGCCACGCGGGTTCCAGGACACGAGCCAGAGCGAACGCCAAATCTGGCTCAATCCACATAACGTTGTACCCGACTGGTCCGTCAATTCTCCGGTCGATGTGCTCTCAATACGTGACACTGCATTCCTTCGCGTGATCGCGCGGCTAAAACCAAATGTGACTTTGCAGCAGGCACAAACCGATATGGACGCCATTGCTGCGCGGTTGCAACAACAATATCCGCGTCCGGCGGGTCACGGTGCGCGCGTAGTTTCTTTGCACGAACAGACAGTGGGCAATGTACGTCCAACACTATTGATTCTGCTCGGCGCTGTCAGCCTGGTCCTGCTGATTGCGTGCGCCAATGTGACCAGTCTGATGCTCTCCCGGGCGACAGAACGATATAAAGAAATGGCTATCCGCAGCGCGTTGGGTGCAAGCCGTTTGCGCATCGTACGTCAGTTGTTGCTCGAAAGCCTTTTGCTGGCGTTGTTGGGAGGCGTAGTCGGTTTGTTATTCGGATACTGGAGCCTTCAGCTTATTGTTGCGTGGGGAGTAACTGAGATTCCACGCTTGAGCGAAATGCGATTGGATTATCGCGTCTTTATCTTCACGCTTGTCGTGTCTGTCCTGACCGGATTGATTTTTGGATTAGCCCCAACGATAGGCGCCGCGAAGACGGATCTCACTTCCGCGCTCAAAGAAGGATCGCGTGGCGCCACCGCTGGGCGGAATAGGTTGCGGCAAACGTTGGTGATAGCGGAAGTCGCATTGGCATTGGTTGTACTGATCGGAGCTGGGTTGCTGTTGAGCAGCTTTTCGCGACTATTGGCCGTGAAGCCGGGCTTCAATCCGCAGCATTTGCTGACGATGCGTATCGGGCTAAACAGTCAGCAATACACCAAGAGCGCGGACAAGAAACGGTTTGTGAGCGAGTTGAATGCCCGGTTGGAAGCGGTCCCTGGCGTTGAGAGTGTTGGCATTGGCGATGATTTACCGATCGCGGGTACAGACTCCTCGACCAGTCTCAAAGTACAGGACCAGCCCGCGACATCGGCGGATGCGTTAATTTCAGTCGGGCTGCACGTGATAAGTCCGCATTACTTCGACGCGCTGGGAACGCGGTTGCTTAAAGGACGCTTCTTCACCGAGCGCGATCGTGCAGATGCGCCTTCTGTTTTCATCATCAATGAAACGCTGGCTCACCGCGTTTGGCCCAACGAAGACCCGCTCGGAAAACGCGTTCGATATAACAACGCCGATCCCTGGGGCGAAATAGTGGGCGTCGTCGAAGATGTTAAATTCGACGGGCTGCATC
>DATEWS010000386.1:0-2290 GCA_035257785.1 Pyrinomonadaceae bacterium | reverse complement strand
GTGCGTTCGTGACGCCGCTTGCGCTGCCGTTGTCTCTAATCATGTTGACGGCAATGTTCAAGATCCATTTTCAATACGGCTTCTCATCCATCAAGCTCAAGGCAGTAACCGGTTCAGGCGCTGAGTTCGGCCCCATCGGTTACGAGATCAATCTGCTCTACATTGCCGGATTAATCACGCTGGCACTAATTGGACCACCACTACTCTCTGTCGACTATTGGCGCAGAAAGTCGTAAAGCGTGCGCTGAGTCCAAATTCTTGAACGCAACATTATTTCCATTCAAGCCGTAAAGAACAAAGTAGACACTGCAAAGATCAAGGCGAACTCGTATACTGTCCTCGCGCGGATAAAACGATGTCTATATCAGTGCGCCAGATAGTCACCGCATTGCTGCTCGTATTCCTGGTATTACTAGCGCTACTTCCGAGTGTGGGCCAACAGCACCTTTCCGGGTTTGAAGATGGGGGCCCGATCCAGTCTCGCCCGGCACAGTTGCCGGCCAACACCAAAATCACCGGAGAGTTTCGGTTCGTGCGCATCATGTACCCCTCTCCTCATTCACCGTATAACCAGTGGTTCGGCGCGGCTTGGAAGGTCGACTATCCGGAAGCCGACGTCAATTTCACCGAGGGAATCCACTCCTGGGCGAGCACGAATCTGCTCCTTGCCCAGCCAGTACAAGTGCGGCCCACCGACCAGCGCTTGTTTGATTATCCATTCGCCTACATCGTCGAGCCCGGTCACATGGAGCTGACCGATGAAGACGCTGCGGCGTTGCGTGAGTATCTGATGCGCGGCGGTTTTCTTTTCCTGGACGATTTTCATGGTGAGTTTGAGTGGCAACACGCGCGCGCGGAAATCAAGAAGATTCTCCCCGAGTATGAGATCAAGGATTTACCACTCACACATCCGATCTTTCACAGCTATTTTGATGTGGACCAGGTGGTCCAGGTTCCTGGTGTGGCGGCACTGATTCACGGAGTGACTTATGAAAAGGGCGGCGTCACACCGCATTACATGGGTGTCGAAAACAAGGACGGGCGGCTAATGGTCTTCCTCACTCGTAACTGCGACCTGGGCGACGCCTGGGAATGGATCAACGATCCCCGCTATCCCGCGCAATACGGCCTGATGGCTTACAAGATCGGCATGAACGTCGTCGTCTACGCCATGAGTCACTAGAATCTTACACGACCGCGCCGGGCCAATCCTCGCCACTCTTATGAGTTGTCCAGTCTGTCTCGCGGAATGCCAAGAGGAATAGCTCGGTGAGTTCGTCTTGTCTGGTCTGTGGAATAATCACATGGACCAACTTAAGTCGCGTGACAGGTCGTGATTGAACGCGTCTCGAGAACTCTGCGTCACGGGTGAAACAAAGATCGTAATTGGTCGCTGCAAATTCGTAGAGAGCTCCGTTGTCGATGCCCTGCATTTGGAGGGATTGAATCGAGTCTACCTCATGACCTTCTGATGTGAGGGCAGTCAGCGATTTGCGACGCATGTTTTCGTCGAGGAGAATCCTCAAGCCGCGACCTCTTCCATCTCATGGGCGAGTTCACGCAATGCGCCCTGCACCGCGGTTTTGGTCAACGTTGGATAAGCATCGAGTATCTCCGCAACACTCATTCCGTTAGCCAGACAGTCCAGAAGGAAGGCTATGGAGATACGTGTTCCTTTTACTCGGGGCTTGCCGCCGAGGTGCTCTTTGTCTGAAACAATCCATTTTTGGTCGCTCATGGGCTCCCCTTCGTACGGATCAACTAATCCAGCCTGGAATTATAGATTAGGCTGAACAGGTAACAAAGGGCACTTCTCAATCATCGAAGCACGACCGCAGCAACGACAACCCTTCGTGAATCTTCGAAGTCGGTATCGCCCCGTAGCCGAAGAGCAGGCCTGGGCGAGGCGGATTATTGAACGCGAACTTCGCTAGTCGCTGCACCTGCACGCCCAGTTCAGATGCTCGCTCGGCGACGTCGCTGATCTGCTCGACAGAGGCTAAGCGAGACAGTGCTGCCACGTGAAGCCCAGCGACGGCCGGCATCACTTTAAGAGGATCGGCGAAATCTGTGTTCAAGATCTTAGTGACCAACACATGACGTTCAGTGTAGACGCGCCGGACCTTGCGAAGGTGACGCGCAAATGCGCCTTGATCGATAAACTGCGCGAGCGCAACTTGCAAAACCATCGACGTGTGCCAATCAGTCACGTACTTCGCCTTGTGAACTGCAACGGTGCAACTCGGCGGCGTGGCGACGAACCCCAATCGCAGTGTCGGCAGCAACGTCT
>DATEWS010000385.1:0-2745 GCA_035257785.1 Pyrinomonadaceae bacterium | reverse complement strand
AGCTTACGCACCCACGATCGTTTCTCTTTCGCGAGTATGTAGATCAAGAGAACGATCGTCAGCATGCCGACAGTAGTCGCGACCATCCGGTGTCCGTGTTCCCAGAAGAGATTACCGACCATCTTCGGGAAAACTTGTCCGTTTGAAAGCGGCCAATCGGGCGTGGCCAGTCCGGCATCGTGACTCGTAACCAGCGCCCCGGCAATGATCAAGAAAAACGTCGCGCAAGCGACGAGAATAGCGAAACGATTAAGACCCCGGTTCATCTACAAATCGTTACCACAGATGACACAGATAAAAATCCGATTTCAATCCGTGTCATCCGTGGCTCAAATACTCTTAGTGTTTACCCATCATCGGGAATTCGATCGCCGGCATCATCTGCAACGACGGCTTGATCGAACTCGTTGCCGCGGCGCCGAAACTGAAATCAGCCTTCGCGCTGCCGTTAGCGGTTACCGTTACTTCCATCGGCTTTTCTTCCGGTGTGGTTCCCTCTCTCCAGGCAATAACGGTGTACTTACCCGGGGGCACGCCCTTGATCTCATAAGCGCCGGTATCGCTGCTCACTGCGTAGAGCGGGGTCTTCATCACGCCGATGTAAGCCTTCATCCACGGATGCTGGTTGCACTTGACCGGAATAAGAATTTCGGCACGGTTAAAAGCCTTCTCGATTGGAGGCGCACCGTTAGGTTGCGTCTGGTTCCATTCCTGGTTCAGCTTCGGCGTTGGGTGAATGTTGTGCTGAGTAGCGTCGCTGTTGGTGATCTTGAGCTTTTGATTGACCATAACGCCCAGCACGTGCGGTGCGTAATGGCAACCGTTCTGATCGAGCTGCACTTCAGTGGTCGGCGTATCCCACGAGTAATCAGCAAGTTTCTTGCCGCCTTCGACAGTTCCTTCTTTAATATAGATAAACACGTTGGCGAGCTTGCCGTCTTTGACGACGGTGGTGTCAGTCGTCAGGTTCGGATTCTTCTGGCCACAGACCGGGTCGGCCGCGGTGTCGATCTTTGTCGGAGCCGGAGGCGTACCGTTGTAAGAAATCACGCCGCTAATTGTGCCGGTGCCGCCAGTCCATTTTGCTGCGGTTGCTCCTGTGCCGTTGGTGTTAGGCGCCGGACTTTCAGTCTTAGTACCACCACACGAACTTGAAATCGCTAGCAGAGACAGTGCAATCGATAACACAAGCCAGACCTTTGTCTGCTTATTCATGATCAATTCCTCCAAACTAAGATAACTTTCGCGTTAACTGTAGCATGCTTAGGTCTACAGTATTAAACGCCCATAGGAACGTTAGCGGCGTTAATTTCGCAACACCCACGCTGCTTCACGTCCCAATGCTGCAAATTTACGAACTCTCAAACGCGCGTGATTGCGCTTACGTTTCGCCTGCGCGTGGTGCTGTGTTGTTGCCGCAGTGGGCGCTGCTGTCGTCGCAGGGCCTTCGGCCAACAACCGGCGCTGCTCGTCCGGATTCAACAGGAACATGTAGCGAACCAGCAGCCGTGCGTGATCGTCCATGTACGCATTCGCACTCGCCGGTGGGTTTGGCAAGTTAATCACCCAACGTTCACCTTCGTGACGAAACAGTCCACTCGGCATCGCAGTGCCCGGACTGATCTGTGACGGATCCAACAACCAGCGGAACGTCCAGTCAGGTTTCAAACGTTCTGAGGCCAACAGGAAGTTTGGCGCAATCGCTTTCGCATCGTGACCAGGATCGCCCGTGATGTGACACTTCAAACACGGCGTTCCCGAAGTAAACATCTGCCGCGCGACGAGCTTCTCCTGATCGGTCAACGGCCGCATAGGCTCCTTAATATATGGATCCTGCTGTCCCGACATCGCCATGAAGAATCGCACGAGTATCTGCAATTCGTTCGGCGAGAAGTTGAACGTCGGCATGCGGAACTGTAGATACGGGCGCACGCCGTTGCGGTCCAATCCGGGCTGCGGCAGCAAATGCGCTGTTTGATTGCTTGCTGACGGACTCGCTCCCGGTTGCGGTGACGCCGCCGCTGATGGTTGCGGACTCGGCGAAGGCAACTCAGCGATCTGTTTTGCCTGTTCCGGAGTCTTTTCACCACTGAGCGATGGATCGTGCAGGAACCTCAACAACCAGGCTGGATCCACTCGCGCACCTTCACTCGTCAAACGCGGCGGCAATAGATCCTTGCCTTCCGGCGTCTGGTAGAACGGAAGGTCCATCACTACTGAACGCTGTCCGACCTGGAGCTGGTGACAACCCATGCAGTTGTACTTCTTCACCACCCACCAGCCGTTTTGAATGTCCTGACGTCTCTGATCCTGCGGGTTGTAGAACAGTGATCCCGGCACGTTTGCGCCTTCAGTGCCGACGCTGCCCATAAGGAACGTCGTTAGCGCAACGCGCCACTCCGGAGTCAGGTACGGCTGCGGCATGCGCAGTCGATCTTTCGGATCTTTCTCTTTGCCTTCGTCATAGATCGACGGCTGCGTAATCTTGTGTTCGAAAAATCCTTTGTGGTTGTACCAGGGCTTTTCTTCCTTCTCGTCGGGCCGCAGTTTCAGCGGATCGAGACCTTCTTCAGCGTGTTTGGTTTGGAGAGCGAAGTCGAGACGCTCGATCGGCGTCGCGCCTTCCACCGTCAACTCTTTACCGATGCGCTGTTCGTCTTCAAAGCCCTTGATTTCGTGACAGCCGGCACAACCGTATTGCTTGATCAGCAGACGGCCTTTTTCTTTCAGGTTCGCGTCGTCCAT
>DATEWS010000384.1:0-2492 GCA_035257785.1 Pyrinomonadaceae bacterium | reverse complement strand
CCGACGCTACCGCGTTGCGGTATTGACCCGATGACGGGTTACAGCCAAATGGAGTAAGTTCGATGAGGCCCCATATCTATCTTTCCTGCATCTGTCTGATGCTGCTGCTTAGCGGTGTCGGCTGGGCGCAGCACAACGTCACTTCAGCCACGCTTAGCGGTCGCATCGAGGATGCGAGCGGCGCGGTTGTGAGCGGCGCCAGCGTCACGGCCACACACCACGAAACCAATCAACAACTAACAACAACCACCGACGACGAAGGTCGCTATCGATTCCCTTACCTGCGCATCGGCGATTACGATCTGAAAGTCGATGCTGACGGCTTCACTACCACGACCAGGCAGTTGACCGTTTTGGTTGGACAGGCAATCGATCTGCCAATCAAACTCGACGTCGCCGGCTTGTCGGCACAAGTAAACATCACCACTGACATGCCGATCGTCGAAACCGTTCGCACGCAGATCACGGAGACGATTAGGCCAAAAGAGATCAACGAGTTGCCATTGAACGGCCGCAACTATCTCGATCTCGCCTTGTTGATTCCCGGCGTGTCACCGACAAACACCGGCAGCAACCAGCGTTTCGCTGAAACCTCAGCGGTACCGGGCCAGGGGATTTCCATCGCCGGACAGCGAAATCTTTACAACAGCTTCATCGTTGACGGCGTGTCCGCGAATGACGACGCCGCGGATCTGAGCGGCACGTATTACAGTCAGGAAGTGATCGATCAGTTTCAGGTGGTGACTTCGGGAGGCGTTGCCGAATTTGGCCGCGCTTCGGGTGGCGTCGTGAATATTCTGACGCGCTCAGGGACGAATGATTGGCGTGGCAGTTTGTATGGATTTCTGCGCAACCAGCGTTTCGACGCGCGCAATCCGCTCGCTTCAACCAAGGATCTTCTGACGCAGGCGCAATATGGTTTGACGCTCGGTGGTCCGCTGCGCACCGACCGCACTTTCTTTTTTACTAACTTCGAACAGACGCGCCGGAATTACTCCGCAGTGTTGACGATCTCGCCGGCGGCCGTAAACACCATTAATGATCGACTGCGCACGACCAACTATCCGGGAACACTGATCAATACCGGCGTCGTTCCGGCGAGCTTCGATACGACCAACTTCTTCACGCGCATCGATCACAGTATCAATGCGCGCAATCAACTCAGCGGGCGCTACAGTCTCTATCACATCGACGCGGTCAATTCGCGCAATGTCGGTGGGCTGAACGCAGTCAGCCGCGGCACGGGCTTGAGTGATACGGATCAAACCGTAGTGGTCAGCAACGTCACGACTTTCAGCACGCGCACGTTGAACGAAGCGCGTTTTCAGTTCACAAACAGCAAACTGGACGCGCCCGTCAACGATCAAGTCGGACCAGCGATAAACATTTCGGGGGTCGCAAATCTAGGCACCGCGACATTCTCGCCGCTCGCGCGCGACATCAGTCTGTTCGAGGCAGTTGACAATGTCTCGACTCAACGCGGCAATCATTCGTTAAAGGGCGGCGTTGATGTGCTCTATAACCGCGTGAACATTCTCTTCCCCGGCGCGCTTCAGGGTGTTTACTCCTTCACCTCGCTCAATAATTTTTTGTCTGGAAACTATTTCAGCTATCAACAGGCGTTCGGCGCTCCGAGTCAGTTTCAATCGAATCCGAACTTTGGCATGTTTGCTCAGGACGAGTGGCGAGTGAGTCCGACCCTGACGCTCAACGCGGGCCTGCGATACGACGCACAGTTTCTTCCGGATCCGATCCAGACTGACGCCAACAACTTCTCTCCGCGACTGGGTATCGTCTATGCGCCCGGCGATCGCAAGACCGTCGTGCGCGCCAGCTTCGGCCTTTACTACGATCGCATTCCGCTGCGCGCTACTTCGAACGCGTTACAACGCGATGGCTCGAAGTATCTGGTAGTGCAGTTGTCGCCAACACAACCGGGCGCTCCGGTGTTTCCGAATACACTTGAGGTCCAACCGGCAACGTTGCCAACCAAACCAAACATCACGCGGATTGATCCGAACATCGAGGCGAGTTATAGCGAGCAGGCGAACGTGCAAATCGAACGCGAACTGCCCGGCAACGCGGTGGTCTCGATCGGTTACCTCCACCTGCGTGGTTATCACATGATCCTTTCCCGAAACGTGAACGTGCCGACTGTTCCTGCCTCCGCCGGTATTGCCAACCTCGGCCGTCCCGATCCGAACTGGGGCAACATCTCTCGCTTTGAGAGCTCGGGCAATTCCTGGTACGACGGCATGATCGTTTCATTCAACAAACGCGCCGCGCGTTGGGCGAATGTGCGCGTGTCGTACACGCTTTCGAAAGCCATCGACGACGCGGGCAACTTCTTCTTCTCGAGCGTGCAGAATAATTTCAACATTCGTGACGATCGTGCGCTATCGGATAACGATCAGCGTCATCGACTCGTTGTCAGTGGTTCGCTCGAAGCGCCGTCGAAGATGAACGGCAACGGTTTGCAGCGCGCGCTGCGT
>DATEWS010000383.1:0-5624 GCA_035257785.1 Pyrinomonadaceae bacterium | reverse complement strand
GTCTCGGCCGGCTCACTGATCGCGGCTTTATTACCGAACCGGAACACAGCCAACTATCCGATGCCTACACCTTCCTGCGGATCCTCGAGCACCGGCTTCAAATGGAACATGGCTTACAAACGCACACTGTGCCGGAGAACGACGAAGCGCAGTCGCTCCTCGCACGGCGCATGGGTTTTGCCAGTAAAGACGATTTTCTTGGCGCCTTGAAGATGCATACAACGAACGTGCGTCACACGTACGATCGTCTGTTTGCAGACGTTGAGAACACTGCCGAGGTCGTGGTCGATGAAGTGACCCGTGACGTGCCAACCGAAATGGTTGTCGCGACTGATTGTGCGCGTGTTCTCGCTGAACACATGGGCCACGACTGGTCCGGCAAAATCAAACCGCTTGCCAACCGGATCATCTCGCTCGCAGCCAAGTCTCTCAATCCACATCGCGCGTTGCTCCAACTCTTTCGCATCACTGCTTCGCTAGCAAAAACAGAGCAGCGCGTGTTCATTACCGAGACGAATCTGAACCGTTTGCTTCAACTCTGCGGCACTTCTGATCCGTTCACGGAACGAATCGCTGCGAACCCTGCATTAATCCCTTCGCTTGACACCACGGCAACAATTGCTTTGCGTCGCGACTATCGCGCGATCCTGCGTGCGGCGATCGATGCCGAACGGAGTTTCCCAGCAGAGCTCGCTGCTTTCCGGTTGAAGTGGGCGGAACTGATCGTTGAGATCGCCGCGCTGGATGTGGAAAACGAACTCTCGATCTTCGAGACCAATAGTTTGCAAACCGAACTCGCTACCGCGAGCATGAACGTTGCATATCTCGTTGCACGACGCGAAATGGCGCGCCGCTACGGTTCGTTCAGCGGTGGTCCAAGAGTCGCGTTTTACGGGTTGGGCCGGCTCAGCACGGGTGGTGTCGATTACGGCTCGGATCTCGATATCCTGATTACCTACGACTCACTCGTGCCCTCACCAATAAAAACACTGACGCAGGATGAAACGTATTCGCGTCTCGTTGAGTTAATGATCGCGGCGCTGTCGAGTATCACGCGAGAAGGTTATCTCTATCGCGTCGACATGCGTCTGCGGCCGCACGGCAAGAATGGACCACTCGTCACCAGTTCGGAAGGATTTCTCGATTACCTGAGAGACGAAAGCGCGCCGTGGGAATGGTTGGCGTACGCGAAGTTGCGCTGTGTCGGCGGCGATCACGAGATGGGAAAGATGATTGAGTTGCACGCGCGTCATCGCCTCCACGCGAACGCCGCGAAACTGGATGCGAACGAGTTGAAGTCTGTAACGCGACACGTTCGCGAGCGACTCGAAAAAGAGAAGGGTAGTCGCGCACGCAGGGTCGAAACTGATATCAAGTATGGGCCAGGCGGGATGCTGGACGTTTACTTCGCCTCGCGTTACTTGCAGCTGCGAGATGAAGTGCTGGACGAAGGTGACGATCGATCGACGGCATTTACTCTTGAGCGATTACGTGAAGAAGGTTCACTGACCGAAGAAGACTTTTCGGTGCTGAGTAATGGTTACAGTCTGTTGCGCTCGATTGACCACAACCTGCGTTTAATTACACGCCGCTCGACTCGCCTGCCCGATCCGAATCACGTCGCCGCAAAGGACGTCGCGACGCGTGCCGGCTTCACGTCAGTTTCCGAGATGCACGAAACCGTAACGGAGCAGATGCGCGCGATTCGCGAGGCTTACAATCGCATCCTCGATTAAGCCTCGAAGGAAGCGGATGTTTCCTCATACCAGCAACGCGTACACCACCGATGTTGAGATTGTCGTTCTTCGAGCGAGTATTCCGCGGATGCGGGCAGTCGTTTAACGACCTCCCGCTCCTCGTCGGTGAGATCGGGCCAGCTTTTAAGACCGCGTTCATAGCAGCGCGGACAATAGTCTTTACCAGTCATATGCTTCTCGTGTAACTTAGCAGAGGCGGCGCGGGAAACCAATTTCCACCGTGCGCGCATCAACGTTCTGGAAAAACGGTTAGCGGAGCGCAAATGTTTCGAATCAAGGCCTCTTACGCGGATCAACTGGAATTACGGACCACTATTGAAAAGGCCCGTGAGTTTTTCGGCGAGCTCCGCAATTTTGCGGACCTCATGCCCGGTATCGAAGGTATTCGCAAAGAAGCCGGCGGCATCATGCGTTGGGTGGTCCGTGCGGAAGTCCCGATCATCGGCGCGGTCCATGCCAGTTTTACGGTAGAAAAAACTGAAGACTCCGCGGAACGTCTCGAGTGGTCACCAGCGCGCTCCGAAATGAAAAACTACCTGCGCTACGCGGCTGCCTTCGAAGAGCGCGGACAGAAAGTTTTGATCAAGATCGTCCAGCACGTTGAACTACGCCGCCAGCATGCGAAAGACCTGCACCGCTTCGCAATCCTTGTCGGCGAGACTGCCATCAGTGCGGAAATGCAAAAACGCGTCCGAGAAATGATCAAAACCTTTCTCGAACGCGCCCGCGTCAAACTCGAAGAACCATCCACTGATTACACAGATTCATTGGTGGAATCTGCGTAATCTGTGGATAACTATTCCTTCTTTCTCCCGTAACTGATCAGATTCGCGAACATCCTGTACCCACCCGGCAGTCCGGCGCGCAGTTGCCGATACCAAACATAACTCGTGTAGATATAATTTCCCTTGCCGAATGGCGCGACCAGCAGGCCGCCTTTTAACGGCGGCTCACCCGGATCGTTGGTCGACAAGATAGCGGCGTATTTTGGATCCCATTCTTTCGGAAAATAGAGTCCCCGCTCCTGCACCCAATTCGCAAAATCCTTCTGAGTGATCCTGTTCGGAAAGTTCAGCAACGGATGTTTTGGTTGTAAGAACACGACCGGCGCATCTTCTTCCGTGACGCGATCATCGCTGAGAATGATCGGGTACGGCGCCAGCTGCGGCCGTCCGTGGCTTTCATCAGGATTCCACTCACCAGTCCGATGATAAAAGACGAGCAGCGTGCCGCCGTCTTCGACAAACCTCAGCAACCGTGGGTTGAGTTGAATTAACTCCGGATGCGCCTGGTAGCCGCGATTGTCGATGATGATCGTGTGATACGTCGACAGGTTCGATTTCGAAATATCATCGACAGTTAACTTCGTCGCATCAACGCCCAACGCGTAGAGCGAACGTTCCAATGTCTCGTCGGAACTCGGCAGGTAACCAACTTTCCTGCCACTCACGACGAGCGCTTCAGCATAGACGAGCGGCACAGTTCGCTTCGCAATCGGTTCTTTGGGATTCGGCAGATCGACTGTGATCGCCACGTTCAATCCCTCGTTTGATGCACCGAGGATCAGCGGACTTCGCACCACGAGATTCGCCGTCTCTGTCGAGTTCGCGCGGATAGTCATTTCGCGCCCTGTTTCCAGACTCGGCCCAATTACGCGCACGAGTCCGCGGAAATCCGTCGCGAGATGGTTCTTCAGTTTGACTTTGAACTCGAGCGGCTTTTGTGACGTGGCCGGCGTGATTACATAAGGCGATGGATCGAGGTCGACTATTTCGACCGCAGGCGCGACCTCGCGTTCGGTTTCGTTATTGATCGTGAACGGAACGCCTTCGATCATCAAATCCGCTTCAACGGTCAGAGGTTCTCCAAACAATCGCCCATCGTAAAGATGTTCAGACGAAGGCACAGTCAAATGCGTCGTCTTTGGAACGGCGACTTTCACCTCGGCGGCAGTTTCAGTTCCCGGCAGTATCTTGTCAGCGGCGTTGAGCTTTGTGTCCGTGCCGAGTCCCCGAAACTTCACTTGCTTGATCTGAATCTCAGCCATGCCTGAATTTGCGACAACGGCGTTGAGTTGAGCTTCTTCGCCGGGGACAAGTGCGTCGCTTTCCGAAGTTAATCCGATGGCCGCGCCACTCGCCGCAGCGAGTGCTTTATCGAGCCGCGACGTCATCAGCTTGAATCGCTGCGAATCGGTGTCAATAACTTCTTTCGGCGCCGTGAACACGCCGCGTCGCTTCGCGTTTAAGAGTGAAACCAATACTTCGAGCCGGCGATCGAGAAATTCACTCAACGGTTTTCCTTCGATCATTGGCGCAGCTAATTTGGATGCGACGGCTTCGGGCAAACTCAATCCATCGAGCGGCGTTTTTGCATTCGCGGGCAGTGCAGCGGCGGACGGGGCCGATTTGGCGAGACCGTAACGAATCGGCCGCGCCCCACCGGCAGGAACTGTCTTGGGCCACGGTCCCTGTGTCGCGTGTTTGTGCAGACCAGCGAGTGCTTCTTGTGCGTAAGTCATGCCTCGAACGGGATCTGTTTCGTTCGGATCGAGTGTGACAACGGGTGTTGTATCAGTCTGTGCGCGAGAGCGCACGAAGAGTCGTTGCACCTGCCACACGGGAGCGACGGACAGTTGTTCGGGAAACTGTTTCGGATCTGCGGCGGCGTCGAATGCTTGTAATACTGTGCGACCGGTTGCCTGGTGATGACCGTGACCGCTGGTCGTGTCGTGATTCGTGATGATCACGTCGGGGCGAAGCAAGCGAATCTGAAGCACCATGCGTCGCAGGAGTTCTTTCTCACCCCACGCACGAAACGTTTCTTCGGCAGACTTGGAAAAACCAAAATCGCGGAACCCGAGAAAGTGTGGTTCGGAGCCCTGGACTTCAGCGGCGGCCATGGTTTCGCGCGCGCGAATCACGCCGAGTTCTTCGTAGAGCTCGGGACCCACGGCGTTCTGTCCGCCTTCACCAAAAGTCGAGAAGAGAGAGACCGTGTGAACGCCGTACTTGCGGCGAAGAATCGTGAGCGTGCTGCCGTCTTCGTCATCCGGGTGTGCGGCGACACACATCACCGTCCACGGGTTCGTCAGATCGAGCAGCGCCTGATGAAGCGCGGCCTTATCGAGACTGTCGCTCGCACTTTCGGGATCTGTTTGCGCATGTGGCTGCTGCGAGAGGAGAAAAAACGTGAGCAGCAGTGAAAGATAGGTTTGTAGATGAGTTCGAAGTTTCATTAATCCGTTTCCGTTTGTTTCTCACGCAGCGGCGCAACGGCGCAGAGCTAAACTAAAATCTCTTTTGCGTCTGTTTCGTTGCGCCGTTGCGCCGTTGCGTGAGAAATGTCTTTAACCTCTCAATCTCTCGAGCCGTCCGGCAACGATCATGCTGATCGAGATGATCACGATCAACACCACCCCGTACGCCGCCGCCGCCCCGAGATTGAAGTCCCGTAACTCTGATGCGATCGCAATCGAAATGGGTCGATTCGCCGGTACAAACACCAGCACGGAAGCAACATATTCGCCTAACGCGATCACAAACGCCAGCAGCGTGCCCGCAACCGCTCCCGGCCACACAAGCGGCAAAACCACTCGCAGAAATCTCTGCCACGCCGGCGCCCCCAGCGAGCCCGCCGCTTCTTCGAGCGTCGGATCGAGTTGTTCCATGCTCGCCTGTAACGCCCGCACGACGAGGGGCATGAATCTCAAAAAGTAAACAACCGGCAAGATCCAGAACGTTCCCACGAGGACGAAGGAACCCAACAATGCGCTTGGCTGTCCATAAGCCTCAGCGACCGACACAGCGACGACCGTTCCCGGCAACGCCCACGGTATTAGAACCAGCAACGACAACAACCGCCGCC
>DATEWS010000382.1:0-5380 GCA_035257785.1 Pyrinomonadaceae bacterium | reverse complement strand
GGTACGTCTCTGCGATCGCGGACGCTCTCTTTCATGACTTTGTCCTGGAGCATCATCACGGCGTGAATCAGCATCTCTGGACGGGGCGGACAGCCCGGAATGTAAACATCAACGGGCACTATCTTGTCGACGCCCTGAACGATTGCGTAGTTATCAAAAACACCGCCGGACGTGGCGCATGCGCCCATCGAGATCACCCACTTTGGTTCCGGCATTTGATCGTAAATACGTCGCAGCACGGGCGCCATTTTTCGTGAGACGCGTCCGGAGACGATCATCACGTCCGCCTGACGCGGGCTCGCGCGAAATACCTCCGCTCCGAAACGCGCCAGATCGTTTCGCGAGGTGGTGGCGTTCATCATCTCGATGGCGCAGCAGGCGAGGCCAAAAGTTGCCGGCCACAACGACGACTTGCGCGCCCAGTTGATGAGCGAGTCGAGCCGCGTGGTCAGCACCTCCGGCAAAGCTTCAGCTATGACATTTTCCAGACCCATTTAAACTTCCTTACGCTGCGGTCCGTTTCTGTTCTCGGCGGCGCGCCTCGAGGTCGGCCAGTGCTCTGGCCTCGGCTTCCGCTTCACGTCGCGCCTTTTCGCCCCAATCAAACGCGCCCTTTTTAACCACATAGATGTAACCGACAAAGAGCAGTCCAACGAAAATCATCATCTCGAGATAAGCAAACGTGCGCATCGCTGCGCCTTGTGCCGCCAGTGACTTATAGACCGCTGCCCAGGGCACCAGGAAGATCACTTCTATATCGAACAAGATGAAGATCATCGCGATCAGGTAGAACTTCACGGAGAAACGTTCACGTGCAG
Organism: Pyrinomonadaceae bacterium; assembly: GCA_035257785.1. Classification (GTDB taxonomy): domain Bacteria; phylum Acidobacteriota; class Blastocatellia; order Pyrinomonadales; family Pyrinomonadaceae; genus PSRF01. The sequence continues at coordinate 4,562 of DATEWS010000382.1, read as the reverse complement.
AGCCTACCGGGTCTTTGCCACACTCGTATGGCATCAACTTCGTTTTTGTGCGTTTTCGTTGTCCGACCAGTGTGGAAAGGAGAACGTTGCCGACCGCGAAGCCACCGGCGACGATGAACATCAGCACAATTGGCAAGTAATCGTAAAGCCTAAAAGGCATCTAAGCGCACACCCTCAACTGCCGCATATATGCGGTCACTGCAATCAGCCACGAGATTGAGAATCATTGTACAAGCTGATGCTAGACGAACTGATCAAGGGTGTCAAGCAACGTGTCAGGCGAGAAAAATGCTGATTGACCGTGAAAAAATGCTTGTGTTAACGTTCAGGAAAACCCGCGTATGAGTGGGTTTTTGAGCGGCCTCTAATACTGTGATTACAGGATTCAACACTGACATCGAACATGATGGAGTCATCTATCATGTGCAGACCGAGGACAAGGGGCTCGACTCACCTATCATTCTTTCGCTCGTCTACGCAGGCGGCACCATCCTCGCCAGCAAGCGCTCACCTTATAAAGACCTTATCGCTGAGGGTTTCAGCGACGAAGTGCTCGCCGAACGCCTAAAGCGCCAGCATCGTCTGATTTGTGCGGCCATTCATTCGGGACGCATCGACGATCTTAAGAAGATGAGCGGGCGCGGCAGGGAAGCGGCAAGTAAAGAAGAAGTCATCGAAACTACGGAAGCGGAGCTCGAGGCGGCGCCTTCGACAACCGTCGAAGAACCTTTTGAGATCGAATACTGGCCGATGACGCAGGAGTGGGTGCCACCACCGCCGCGTGAAGAGACTGAAGAAGTCGCTCCGGTTGAAGAAGAAGAGCCGGAAGAAGTCGAGGTTGCAGTTGAGTCTGTAAGTGAAGCAACGCCTGAGCCGGTTAGTGAGGCAATTCACGAGGATGGTTTGGCGATTACTCTGTTGGACGACGAGGAGTTTTATTCGGGCCAGAAATGTACGTTGCGCGTTTTGATCAGCAATCGCACGGGTGAAAACGAACGGCCGCTGGCAAACATGAATGTGTCGGTGAAGATTCTTGGCACGACATTCAGGCCTTTAATCTATACGTTGAAGACGGAGAGTGACGGAGTGGCAAGCGTTACGACTGAGATTCCGCAATTCACGTCGGGTCGAGCCGCGGTGCTGGTGCGCGCAGTCGCGAAAGATCAGGCCGCTGAATTGCGCCGCATTATTCATCCCGCTGAATGACTATAGGTGCTATAAGACCTATATGACCTATGCGAGTTTTCATTAATGGAGAGAGCAGAGAACTCTCCGGTACGCCTTCCTTAGCTGAACTAATCACACAGCTGGATCTGCCTGCGGCGCGCATTGCCGTCGAACTCAATCGTGAGGTCGTGCGTCGTAACGATTGGAGCGGTACTATGCTCCATGAGGACGATCGGATCGAGATTGTTCACTTCGTCGGCGGAGGAGCAGATTAGATGTCGAGGGCAGTTACAGCAGTATCACCGCTAGAGAAATTGATCGTTGCGGGTCAAGCGTTTTCGTCACGCCTGATTATTGGCACGGGGAAATACCGCAGTTACGAAGAGATGCGCAGCGCGCACGATGCTTCGGGAGCGGAGATGGTGACGGTGGCTGTGCGACGCGTGCCACTCGATCGCAGTAGTGAGTCGTTTCTCGACCATTTAAATCCGTCACTACAGATCCTTCCGAATACCGCGGGCTGTTACACCGCCGACGATGCTGTTCGAACTGCACGGCTCGCACGAGAAGCCTTGCAAACAGATCTCCTAAAGCTCGAGGTCATCGGCGATCAAACTACGTTGTTTCCCGACAACGAACAAACACTCGCAGCCGCGCGCGTGCTCGTTAAAGAAGGATTCGTCGTGCTGCCTTACTTCACAGACGATCTAATCATGGCGAAGAAATTACTTGACGCTGGTTGCGCGGCGATCATGCCACTCGCGGCGCCGATCGGATCCGGACTCGGAGTTCAGAATCCGGCGAACCTGCGGATCATGCGCGAACAACTGCCGGATGCGACGATCATCGTCGACGCCGGCGTCGGCACTGCGAGTGATGCGGCGATCGCGATGGAACTCGGCGCTGATGGTGTGTTGATGAATACGGCTATCGCCGAGGCGACGGATCCCGCGAAGATGGCCACCGCGATGAAGCTCGCGATCGAAGCCGGACGCTTGGCTTATCTTGCCGGTCGCATGCCGAAACGTTTGTACGCGAGTGCCTCAAGCCCGCTGGCGGGAGTGATCAAGTAGGCCACGGATGACGCAGAACAAATCCGGATTTCTTCCGTGTCATCCGCGGTTAAGTGCTAACTCAACTCGTTCCTGCTCACGCATCACACGGTCGCCGAATTCCGTCGTTGAGATCGTTGGATAAGCGCCACCCTTTACTTTCAAACAACCACTCGTAATCAGCGCGTCGATATAAGTCTCGAGCTCATCATTCGCCATGTCCTTGAGTAAACCATAAGTCGATAACTCATTCAGCTTCGCTGTTAACACCTGCTTCGCCGCGGAACCTCGGAGTGTCGAGACGAGCATCTTCTTTCCGAAACGCCCGTTCATTCGTTTCGCGCACGCAAGTATCTTTCGTACGTGTAGCAACTCGTCGTCACTGAGCGCGCGTCGTGATAAGTCTGATGGTATGCGCACCGGTGGTTCCGGTTCATGAGACGGCACGTAAGTCTTCGGTTGACAGTTGCCGCACGTGCCGCATTGGCGCGCGTGATTGCGATCGCCGAAGTAGTTGAGGATGTGTGCGCGGTAACAGTAGTCGCTGTAACAGAAGTCGATTATCGCGCGCAGCTTTCGTCGTTCGAGTTCGCCACGACGCGACACGTCTCGCGGATCGACGCGGAGTTGTGTTGCGGGAACAGTGTCGAGCATGAGAATGCTGCGACCCTGTTGCGCGCCACGAGCGCCGCGATTGAGCGCGGGCGCCGTGCGTTGAATGTGCCCAGCGCGCTCGAGCACGTAGAGCGCTGATTGCACCGCCATCTCGTTTCGTTCGCTGATACGACGCGCGATCTCCGAGGTTGAAAGCTCGATGCGTCTCAATTCAGTTGCCGCAAGCGTGTCGTAAACCTGCTTCACCACGCTGATGTCCGGATAAGAACCTTCGATGAAAAAGTCATGTGTGTTCTTGTCGGCGTAGTTGAAGAGCAGCACGCAGGTTGACGGCAATCCATCGCGACCCGCGCGCCCGATCTCCTGGTAATAAGCCTCGATCGAGCCAGGCATCTGGTAATGGACCACGAAGCGAATGTCGGGCTTGTCGATGCCCATGCCAAACGCGTTCGTCGCGACGATCATCTGCGTGCGACCGCTCATGAATTCGTCCTGCGCTTTGACGCGCTGCACGTCCGTCATGCCCGCGTGATACAGCGAAACTTTCAGATCGAGCGCCTTCAGCTTACTGCCGACTTGTTCCACTGCTTTGCGCGTCGAGGCATAAATTATCCCCGAGCCGGGATTCTGCCGCGCCAGGCTGCGAATGCGAGCGATCTTCTCGCGTTCTTTTTCAGTATGGACCACTTCGATCGAAAGGTTCGGCCGATCGAAACCGCTGACAAATGTTTGCGGCTTGTTGAGTCCTAGCTGTTGAATGATGTCGGAGCGGACGTACGGAGTCGCAGTCGCGGTGAGCGCGAGTGTTTGGACTGTTCCGAGTGACCTGATGACGCTTCGGAGGCGCAGGTAGTCGGGACGAAAGTCGTGACCCCAGGTTGAAATGCAGTGCGCTTCGTCGACGGCGAAGAGAGAAATCGGAATCTGTTGCAGGGTCGATGTGAAACGACTGCTGCGAAAGCGTTCCGGCGCGATGTAGACGAGTTTGTGTTCGCGACGACGCAGGGCATCGATGCGCGCGCGTTGTTCCGTGTCGGAGATCGAACTGTTGATAAAGGTCGCGGGAAGTCCGCGGGCTTGGAGTGCATCGACCTGATCTTTCATGAGGGCGATCAACGGCGACACGACGAGCGTGACGCCGTCGAGGATCAAGGCCGGAAGTTGATAGCACAGACTCTTTCCGCTACCGGTCGGCATCACGACGACAGCGTCTTTGCCTTCGAGAATCGATCCAATCACTTCGCGCTGTCCTTCGCGAAAGTCTTCGAAGCCGAAGTGCTGTCGAAGCGAAGCGACTGCATCGGTCAGAGAGTGCATGCGCGAAGTCTATCAATTCGTGCAAAGCCGCGGCAAAAAACTTGTGTTTCTCGGGTTGGGCGGACCGAGTGCGAAGTCTGCGACGTTGTTGCGCGTGTCTGTGCAACCGCCAGCGGCGCGCAGGATCGCGTTTGTGTTGCTCGGCGCGGAAGCCGGCGCTGAGCCGCGGAAACAGCTTGCGGTGCTGCCGTAACCGACGAGGTCGACGATGTTCGCATCGTTTGGACATGCGCCGGCGAGTGCAGTCGAGGTTTTGACGAGCGCGACTTTGCCGGAGCCCGCGGCCATCGCAATGCTGCCTGTCGCATCAGGTGTTGGTAACAACGCGCCATTGCTGCCACCCGAACTTTCCTGAATGAGGTAGTACTGTCCCGGTAATAAGGTGACCGTGGTTAGTGATGTTACTGACCA
>DATEWS010000381.1:0-5520 GCA_035257785.1 Pyrinomonadaceae bacterium | reverse complement strand
TACCGTAACGCGGTAGCGTCGGGTTAACATGCAAATCTCAAGTTTTTGAGGCGTGTGCGACCCGACGCTACCGCGTTACGGTACTGACCCGATCTCCACAGATCAGTAAATCCTGCGTGCGTGGAGCGGATCGCGTGGGGTGGAATTCGGAACGCGCATCACGAAATCGAGAGAGTCAACCTGCCCTTGCTCATCGCGATTAAAACTAACTTCACCATAGAACTGCTTAACGAAGTAATCAGTTTCCGAGGTCGGGAACAACTCAACCTTCTGGCCCACACACTCAACCGTCAGCCGCCCCGCTTCGTTGCGCACTACAATCTCGAGATCCGGACGACTATCGTCACGATACTGACCAACGAACTCGTCATAGATTCGCGGATCAACCGGCACGACTTCCCTCAAACATTTCTCAAGCATCACGTTTTCAAACAGAAGCTGAAACCCGAGCTTCTCGTTCAACGCCCGTATCGCTGCCTGCTGTGGCTTAACAAACGATTGAACGATGCGATACCCATGTGATCGCGCATACTCAATTCCATGCCGTATCAACGCAGTCGCCAGTCCTCGCCGGCGATACTCGCGCTTGACGCCAGTGAACCCCAGCGTCAAACCACCCGGCATCGCTTCAAACAAACTCACATCTGAAACCCCGACATATTCATCACCACGTTTCGCAATGAAGTACGCGTCCGGAAGCACATACTTCATTTCCATCCACATCAACGCTTCACGCGCGTTGTACGCCGGCGGCGCAAACGGACCGCGCGCAGGATCGTCCTCATTCAGCAGCGTCGTGAGCTCGTAAAGTTTCTCAACGCAACGCGGATCTTGCTCGCGCTCTTCCGCAAACGTCGTAATCGAAATGCCTTCGTCTGCGAATCGTTGTCCCGGCGCCTCCACATCTGCGGTCGCTACGTCGAGACGCAAATCCAACGCCCGCGACGTCTCTTCAAATCCACGACTCTGGAGCAGACTCACGAGCTCAGTCTCAGACGCATACTGCCGGCAGGACACGGTAATCGCTTGCGCTTCACGCAAATCTTCCATCAATCGATCGATCAATAAATCAACGGCGCCTCGTTTGAGCCACTGCGGATCAGTCACGAGCAACAGTCGATACTTCGGCAGATAGACAGTTTGCTCAACCGCGCCATACGCGATGATCTGTTTGCCCGGACCGTTTTCGACGACGTAATGCCGGCGAAAATAACGCGACTTATCAAACTTCTGACGACGGCTTAACCAGAGCTCATGCCCCGGCGCATCGTCCCCCGCTCGCGCCGATGCGATCGCACTCACCGTGGTCCAATCCGGCTCGTGAAAAGGACGTAGCTTCGTGTTTACCTCGTTCGTAAACTTCGCATCACGCGAAGGACGTTGTTGCTTGAACAGTTCGACATTGCTCTTCAGGCGTTGTCGCGCTGTATAAAGTCGCTTGTTAACTGTTGAGACCGGCACTTCGAGAAAATCACCGATGTCAGCCTGCGTGTATCCGTCGATATAAAAGAGCGTGGTCACAAGGCGCTCGTTCTCCGGCAGTGCGTTTATCGCTTGCAATACTTTCGCGAGCAGATCATGTCGCTCAGCAGACGCGTGTGGTCCAGGATCGATCTTTGACGCGTTCACTTCCTCCGCGAGCGGTACGATTTGCAATCGCTTGCAACGCGTCAGTCGATTGCACTGCGTCAACACAATGCGTTTGAACCAACCGGGAAATGCCGCCGGTTCGCGAAGCTGCGCGAGCTTCTGCCAGGCAACGACGAATGCTTCCTGCGCCGTGTCCTGCGCGAGGTAGACGTCACCCAGCACGGCAAACGCGCACGCGAACGCCATGTCTTGAAAGCGAATCACGAGTTCGCCAAACGCCTCGCGCCGCGACGCCGCCGGACTATCGCGGTCCGCCGCGCGCAGGACAATGCTATCGATGTCTTTCACGTCCTAATATTAAGAGCCAGAATCAGAGGTGAAGCTTACCGGCAAACGATGCTGGATTTTATCTTGAGGATTTCGGGTAGTGCTACAACGCGTCGATTATGCCGGTGACCTTCGTCTCCACCGGGTACCCATCGATGGAACGAGGTATACGTGCTTTGACGTCGTCGCTTCTCAAATAAACGATAATGGCATCATCGCCAATACCGTTGCGACCAACTCCCACTCCCTCGACGCCGTCGATCGCCATCAGTTCCTGCTCGTGACGCTCCTTCACGTGATGAACCGGCGACGAGGACTCAGTTGAGGACTCCGGAGAATAAGGCATGGCGGCTTCTTCGTACGGAAAATCGTTCATCTCTCAAACCTCACGTGTGCTCAAAATTCTTAAGTGCAAATGATAGTAAATCGAAACTTAAAATGCGATGCCGGCGTCCTTCAAATCGAATAGAGACGCCGGCAAAGGTAGATTGAGCTTGTTAGTTTTAAGTGACCAGGTTGATGTCGAGGGCTGCTAACACTCGGCCGATCTTGTTGGCGAAGGTAATTCCACCACCGCCGGCGAAGAGTAGTCCCACTGGTCTGCGACCGGGATCCCACGTCCAAATCGACGAACCGGAATCGCCACCATCACTGAAAAGCGTTCCGCCCGCGCCACGAATCGAAATCTGGTCACGGAAGAGCGCAACACGTCCAGCACCGTAGTTCACATTGATGGTCGCATTAACATCGATGATAGTTCCACGAGTCAGTTGCGTCGTGCGTCCTGATTTGCCGACGGCCATATTTAACACCGGCGCAACAGGCACACTGCCGATTCTAAAGAACTGCGGCGCGCCGCCGACGATGTGGACCAGTTCCCTGCGAACTCTGTCCGGCCAGCACCAACCGGTTGCACAGTCAACGAAATTTGCCACACCAGCGGTAAAGTTGATCGGAACGAAACGTTCGAGGATTGCAATCTGATCCGCAGGACATTTGCCACCGTCGATTGGACCAGGCTGGCATATACAATCACCGAACACTCCGGCATTCACGTTCGCAAGAACGTGATTGTTACTCAGAATCATCAAGCGTGAGTTTCTGGGCGCAGTTCTACCAACACTCAGACAACCAATCGTTCCCGCAGTGATCCTGAAGTGGCCGACTGATACGCCCCCGGGAGCGGGACGCATGCGAAACCGATGCGGTTGCGCTTCGATCACACCGGTAACAATGACGTTGATCGGTATGTCGTCGGCCGCTGCTGCACTAACGCCCATCGACTGCGCGACGTGCGCCTTCATCTCCTCGACGGGTGTTCGCTCGACCACGTAAAGATTCAGAGCTTGTTTGCCGGGATACAAACCGGAAGGAAGCACCTCGCCGCCACGGTTTGTTGTCGGCGGCAGACTGACGCCGATTCCAACCCCAACGATGTTGCTCGCGCCTTGAAAGGCATCAACGGCAAGTGGGCCTGCGGCCTGTTGACCCGCAGCTTGCACAAGTTGACTTTCGATTTGTTGCTTTACTTCAAGGATATTCTGGTCAACGCCGAACGATGTCGCATCCATTTCAGGAGCGGAAGCTTCTTCGGCAAAGTCTTCACCCGGTTCGCTGAATCGCGCTTCTTCGTCATGCGGCTCTTCGATTACTTTGCGAACTACTTCTGCCGGTGGTTCCTGGTAACCACCCTGGTCACCCTGGTCTTTCGCTCCCTTCTTAGGGTTTTGCTTGTCCATATCAAACCTCCTGAGTTGAAGAAATGAGTCGGGGCACACTTCAGCTACTGTCACCATCCGGAGGCTGATTTTTTTCAATCAGTCAGTAGGCGAGGTGAAAGAAAAATTTGTGGGCCTCTGATCTCATATGCGAGGTTCTTCGGTTTCGTATCACCGGAGGTGTGAAGAAATTCTAAGGAGATTTCAGCGGAAAGACGCTTGCGCAGAGGTCAGAATTTTATTCTGCGTAGCGCCAAAGGCGCGCAATCGTGTTCAGCCCACGCGCCGTTGGCGCTCTGATTCGTGGCTTTGGTGCAAAGCCGATCTAAAGATCTTAAAGAGGAGAGATTGCAGTGGGATGAAGTTGGATCACTGCGTCTTAAACTGATAAACGTCCACACGTTCCAAGTCACCGTTTGCGGTAACTCCGTTAACAACGATCCGGTAGCTTTGATTCGTTTTCAACAAATCAGGAGAGACTTGTACGTGGATAACGTTACCATCTCTCGTTTTTTGCGGTGTGAGTGTGGACCATGTTTGGATTGGTGGCCCATTCACCGGCAGCCTCTCCAGTGCCCCCTGATAGCTTCGACGTGGCGTATTAGCAACTAATAGCAATCCTAAATCTGTAGGACGGCCGGGCGTTATCGACACTGATTTTGTTCCGTCGCCGCTGCGAGGCGAGGCGCCCGGTAAGAGCAAGGCGTAGATCGGCCGGCGCGGTGGTACGGGAGGCGTATTCTGATTGTCTTTATGCACCGGCGACGGCGCAGGCTGGGCCGGCGCTTCAGTTGGAGCACTGGTCGGCGCTGGAAGCGCAGGTGATTCGGGTGTTTGCTGCTGCTGTGCCTGCCGTGGCGGGCCGGAACCTGGTCCAATTATTTTAGGGAGCAGAACCAATCCAATGAATCCGGCGGCGAGAATGATCGCCGCAGCCTTCACCGTCGCAGGTATGAAGGGCATCGCAACAGCAACATGAATCCACTTCCTAAAACGCTCCCAGAGCGAGGGTACAACCGGTTGCCGTTCGAAATACTTGCGCATTGCGCGAGCTACCTCCACATCCTCGCGCAGCTCTGGTTGTTGCGCGAGAAAATGTTTCTCAAAGAGCGTTTTCTCTTCGGATGAAAGATCGTTGGAAACAAATTCATCGATCAAGTCGTCTTCCGCTGCCTGAAGGAATGCAAACCACTGGGGGTCATCGAATGCAAGCTCCTCAATGCGTCCCTGCTCTTCAGGCGACAACTGCCCGAGCCAGAATCGTCTGGCAACAACTTCATCTAGAATCTGCTCGTTCATCTCTAACCTCTGGCGCTGACCTCCTCCTCGTTATTTTCAGTAATTGGTTTGGTCCAGTTTTGCTATACAGTCCTTCGTACACTTCTTGAGACATTTTCTGATTCGCAAGGCCTTAACCCGTAAAGCAGACATCTCAATATTAAGCCTCGCTGCCAATTCTTTTCTGCGACGTATCCTGGTGCCTTTATCTCCTCCGTAATATTCCTCAATGAGATCACGTTGTGCCGGCTTGAGGCGAGCCATGCATTCGTTGATGCAATAAGATCGAATTTCCTTACTGTTGTCCTTATCCGGCGTCGGGATCGGCGCATCAGGATCCAACTCTTCTGTAATGATGGTCCTGGCCCAGGATTCCCTCAGCACCCAAAACGCTACTCGATAAAAATAACGTTCCGGCTCACCCTTCCAATTGTCAATTATCTCCGGCAACTTTTGCACGACTCTATCAACGGTGCGATCTGCAAGCTCCTCAGGATCCGGAACACCCTGGCGAGCGAAATTTCTAACAAGGCCTGCACGGATCTTCACATAAATTCTACCGGCCTCGTCAGGATCGGGATGAAGCCAGGATAAAAGCAGATCGAAG
>DATEWS010000380.1:0-2878 GCA_035257785.1 Pyrinomonadaceae bacterium | reverse complement strand
CCTGCCGCCGCGCTGCATCAGCCGGATCAGTATCGAACAACGCCTCTTCAACGAGCCTGATAAAATCATCACGCGTGCGTGCAATGCGCAGCACGTCGCGCATCGGCTCATACTCCGGCAACGGCGAAATAACCACCGGCTTGCCCGTCGCGAGATACTCGCGCACCTTGATCGCCGAGCCATAGCTCGTGAAAGACTGCTCAGTTTCCCACGGGAGCACGCAAACGTCGAATCCCGCCGCATACGACGGCAGTTCCGCATAGGCCACCGGCGGCAGAAAATGCGTGTTCGGCAACTCTTCAATCTCCAGCCCGCGCGACTTGTTGCCGATGAAAACCCACTGCCACTCGGGACGCTCACGCGCCGCGCGTTTGATCAACTCCTGGTCCACCAGCCAGGGTTCGATGGCGCCAAAATAACCCAGACGAGGCCGCGGAATCTTCTCAATCTCCGGTGCGGTCTTAACAACACCTTCCGCGACACGACGCCAGTGATCGAAGTCTACGCCTTGTTCGAGCAGGTGTGAGCGTTCAGTTCCGCGCGTCGCTTCAGTGAAGAGTTTCCGTCCGGAATAGAAGATGAGGTCGGCGGCGTCGATCGCCTTCTCGTGCAGGCGGCGAATCAACGCCGGATCGGTCGCATGGTCCATCGTGTTCGCATCATACTTATCAGACACGTGATAGACCACTGCCGATTCATCGAACACACCGATCATGTCAGCAGCAGTGGGAATCGCAATCCAAAGGATCGGATTCGTTAGACCGCGACTGCGCGCGAGACGTTTGATCTGAGCACCGAGCAAGCGTCGATTGACTTTGCGCGCTGTGGCGCTGCCGAAAAAAGGCAAACTCGCAGGCGAAACGACCGTGATACCTTCTTCAGTTTGGCGCGCGAGTTTCGCATAACTGCCGAGCTTGCGTCTGATGCGAGGCAGGAGATCCTTGTGGGCCAGTCCGGGCAGACCCATCGAGATCGAGTTAACAAAGATCACTTTGTTGCCGGCGCGCGCGAACTGGCGCATCAGATGGGCCTTCGAGTGCGGATGGTGGTACCACCAATCTTCACCGCCAAAGCAGATTATCGAACGATTCCGGAGCACAGGAGTTTCTACGGAAAATACTACGACAATAGGTCCTATATGACCTATAGGACCTATAATCCCTGGCCGACGATGAACTCCCGCTTCGCCCCATTAATTCTCTTCAGCGTGATAGCCGTCATCTATCTGTTATTCCCGACGCGCGTGTATTACTGGGACGGCATAGTCTTCGCACAAGCGATCGAAGACGCTTCGCGACTAAGCCCATCGCTGGTCCACCCGAACCATCTCATCTACAACTTCGCCGGCTATCTTTTTTACAAACTGCTGCGCGCAATCGGCGCTGATGTCAGAGCAATTACAGCATTGCAGATCGTGAACAGCCTACTCAGCGCACTTTGCTCGTGCGTTTTGTTCTCGATCCTTAGAACCGCGTTGCGTTCGTTTTACGTCTCGATGTGTCTCGCGTTGTTCTTTGCGTTTTCAGCAACGTGGTGGAAGTTCTCCACGGACGCGAACGCTTACATTCCGAGCGTGCTCTTTCTACTGATTAGTTTCTACCTCGTCCTGCCCGGTAAAAAACCGAGACCGTTGCTGACGGCGCTCACATTTTTTATCAGCATGGCCTTTCATCAGCTAGCCGTGTTGGCAGTTCCCGCTTTGGCGCTGGGTGTTTACTTGCAGGACAGGAAACAGAAGCTGAACGCTGTTTACTTCACTGTCACAGCCGCGGTGCTGATCGTCGCGGCATATGCGGGGTTGTTCTATCTCGCGACCGGCGGGTTTGATCTCGCAAGACTGATTCGATGGACAGCGTCATACTCCCCTGACGCAGACACGCAGTTTCGTCTCTGGTCCAACCTGCAATACTCTCTGCGCGGTCACGTGCGATTGTTCTTCGGCGGTAGACTCAACTCACTGAGCGGTCTCATGAACCCTGCCATCGTCGTGCTGCTAATAGGCCTGGTAGCCTCGATAATCTTCTTCATCGTGGGCCTTTTGAAGAATCGAGTGACTAAACCGCAACTGCAAACGCCGCAAAAAAACGTGCTCGTGCTCTCGCTCGTCTGGACGGGCAGTTACGTTGTCTTTCTCTACTTCTGGTTACCGCAGAACACTTTCTATCGACTCTTTTATCTGCCGGCGCTGATTATCATGCTCGGATTCGCGCTATCGTCAGTGAAGCACGCCCGCCCCTTAGCTGCGTTTGTGGTCGCCGCTGCACTCGCGAATTTTCTTTTCCTCATCTATCCGTCTTCACACACGGAGAAATACCCGCCGCTCGCGTTTGCTTTGCAGATGAATCATGAATGGCCGGCGGGTACAGTGATCTACTACGCGATGGAAAATTCCGATGCGCAGCTTATTCGCTACTTCAATCCGGGAACGCGATGGCAACTGCTGCGCTCGTCAACTATCGAACCGGGTGCATGGCTTGAAACCACTGCCATTGACCAACTCCGCTCAACTCCCGAAGGCGCTCGCTGGCTCGAAACACACACACGCAACGAACGGGAGTTAACCGACTCAGCTTACCGGATTCGTTTTGTGCAGGTTCTTAACGCGGATGACGCGGATTTTTTGCGATAGTTAACCCGGAAACACCGAACGGCAAATTCATGCGTCGCAGGATCCAACTCTCCGCCCCGAAGACGCGCCCGAGGATTCCATTGAACGCCGACACATTGATGTTGTTCTCCGACTCTGTCTTGATACCCGTAATCCTCATCAATTTGCGCAGCAACAGGATCGGCAGAAAGAATGTGATGTTCGCGTAAGTCGTGCGCTCAATCTCAAAACCGGCCTGTTCCAGCACGCGCGTCAACTCCGGCAGACGAT
>DATEWS010000379.1:0-3084 GCA_035257785.1 Pyrinomonadaceae bacterium | reverse complement strand
GTTTGTTACTGCTGAGCGCGCTCGACTCGTCATTTCTCGTGCTTCCTTTTGGAAACGATCTGTTGCTGGTCGCTCTGGTCAGTTCGAATCGCGACAGTCTGATCTGGATCGCGTACGTGGTAGTGTCGGCAATCGGTTCGGTCATCGGCGTTTTTGTAGTTGACTTGATAATGCGCAAGGCCGGCGAAAAAGGCCTGGAACGTTTTGTAGACGAGAGAAAAGTCGAAAAGCTCAAAGCGAAACTCGAGAACAAAGCTGGCATAACCGTTTTCATCGCGACGCTGATCCCGCCGCCATTTCCGTTTACGCCCGCAGTGATGACCGCATCCGCTTTGCAAACGCCAAGAGGGAAACTGCTCACTGCTGTCTTTTTCGGGAGACTGCTCCGCTTCGGCGCCGAGGCGGTGCTGGCGCTCTATTTCGGACGACAAGTGATCGCGTTTGTCAACTCGGATGTGGTTAGTTATATCGTCTACGGAATGATCGCTATCGGCGTCGTGTTGAGCACCCTGTCGGTGTTGAAATGGGTGAAGCGAAATTAGTAAATAACCCACGAATTCGCTGATATTTTGTATCTTTTGTGCGTCTTTGGGGCGCGTTTTTATTCGCAATTCGAAAATTGTGAGTGTAAAATCCCCATTCGAAAAATCCTCCTGAAGGGAGCCAGCAGGCATGCCAGAGACACGAGGTGTTCAAGCCTCTGACGAAGTAAAAGCAGAATGGTCCACCGCCTACAAGTATTATTTGAGAGCACCGGGAGACCGCTTCGATAAGAAAAAGGATCGGACTCAGCGTATCGATTACGTCGCCCAGGAAATGAAGCTGACTCGCAAGCAAGCCAAACGTCGCATTCGAAATTACGAAGCGTGGCAGCGAAATATTAAGAAGGGCATCGTACGACCGTAACAGCCCGACATTTGAAAATACTGGCTGGACCTCACTCAGCTACCAACCGCGCATTACTCAGTAGTCTGCCCTTGTAGCCATCGGTCCAGTTCATCCACAGATTACACCGATTCCGAAACCAGTCTGTGTAATCTGTGGATAACACCGTCGTGCGTTGAGCAATACGGGCGTACTTCGTTATATTAAAGCTCCCCAATCCCCAAACGTGGTCTAACCAAAATGACTCCGCAGGAGGTTACCGGTGAGCTTTACATTTCAGAGCCGCCAAGTGTGGCTCGCTCTCTTTTTTGTTCTTAGTGCGGGATTAATGCTTATGTCGTGTTCAGACAATCCAAATTCACCTTCCGGTTCTGCCACGAAAGATGAGGCCGAGAAGTTTCTCGCCGATGCTGAAAAGAAACTGCTCGACCTGAACATCAAAGCCGGCCGCGCCGACTGGGTGAAAAGCACCTTCATCACAGACGACACAGAGTCGCTCGCCGCAGAAGCCAACGACAACTTGATTGCGGCGACAACTGAACTCGCCGAGCAAGCGCGTCGCTATGAAAACGTCGATCTCTCTCCCGAGTCGAAGCGGAAACTCAAACTACTCAAACTCTCGTTAACGCTTCCGGCTCCAAAAGATCCAAAAGAACGGACCGAGCTCACCAAAATCGCAGCGTCGATGGAAGGCGAGTACGGCAAAGGCAAGTACTGTCCTGACGGTGAAAACGGAAAATGCCTGAGCCTGCCTGATCTCGAACAGATCATGGGCAACAGCCGCGACCCCGAAGAGCTGAAGAAAGCGTGGGTCGGTTGGCATCAGATCTCGATACCGATGCGTAAGGAGTACATTCGCTTTGTCGAGCTCAGTAACAAGGGCGCGAGCGAGATGGGTTTCAAAGACACGGGCGCGATGTGGCGTTCGAAGTACGACATGGAGCCAGATGCCTTTGCCGCCGAGATGGAGCGCTTGTGGCAGCAAGTCAAACCTCTCTACGACTCACTCTACACTTATACGCGCCGCAAGCTGTCGGAGAAATATGGTCCAACCGTCGTACCGTTAGACAAACCCATACCGGCGCACTTGCTCGGCAACATGTGGGCCCAAGGCTGGAGCAACATTTATCCGTTGCTCGCTCCGGCCGAGGCCGATCGCGGTTACGATCTCACGCAGATCCTGAAGGCCAGAAATACCGATGCGAAACAGGTTGTTCGTTACGGTGAAGGGTTCTTCACGTCTGTTGGTTTTGATCCGTTACCGCCGAGTTTCTGGGAGCGTTCGATGTTAGTTAAGCCGGCGGATCGCGAGGTGGTTTGTCACGCGAGTGCCTGGGACATCGACTATGAAAAAGATGTGCGTCTGAAGATGTGCATCTCGGTAAACGAAGAAGACTTTTCGGTCGTGCATCACGAGTTGGGCCACAACTATTACCAGATGGCTTACTCGACTAAACCGTTTCTGTTTCGCGAAAGCGCCAACGATGCTTTTCACGAAGCGATCGGCGACACGATCGCGCTGTCAGTCACACCACCCTATTTGAAGCAACTCGGCTTGATCGACAAAGTGCCGGATCAGCGTGCGGACATCGGGTTCCTGCTCAATCGCGCACTCGACAAAGTTGCGTTTCTGCCGTTTGGTTATCTCGTGGATCAGTGGCGTTGGAAAGTATTTTCCGGTGAAGTTAAGCCGGAGGAGTACAACAAAGCGTGGTGGGATTTGCGTGAGAAGTATCAGGGCATCGTGGCGCCGGTTCCGCGCAGTGAACAGGACTTTGATCCGGGTGCGAAGTATCACGTGCCTGCGAACACACCGTACGCACGTTACTTCCTCGCCGCTATTCTACAGTTTCAATTCCATCGCGCGTTATGTCGCGAAGCTGGATTCAATGGACCTCTTTACCAGTGCTCGATCTACGGCAATAAGAAGGCTGGCGAGAAACTGAAGGCGATGCTCGCGATGGGTGCGAGCGAACCCTGGCCAGCGGCTTTGAAAGCGATGACTGGCGAAGACAAGATGGACGCGACCGCGATTATCGATTACTTCGCGCCGTTAAAGTCGTGGCTGGATGAGCAGAACAAGAAATAGGTTCTGATCGAGGGAAGAACAAGTCAGGAAGAGGGCTTGCCCCCGCTGCTGGACTAATTCTAGAAGCTGGGGCAAGCCCTCTTCCTGACTTGTTCTTTACCAAGACTAGC
>DATEWS010000378.1:0-3849 GCA_035257785.1 Pyrinomonadaceae bacterium | reverse complement strand
CGACTTCAACCGCATGTACCATGGCAACGTCGCGGCGGGATAACGCCACTCGCGCAACAACTCGCCTTGCGTAGCGGTCGCTAAACGCACTCGCCAACGCAAAGGTAACGCTGAGAGGATTAGTCCCGCATCAATGTCAGTCACGTGATTTGAAATCAACAACGCCGGACCATCTATTTTCGCGAGCCGATCGGCGCCAACGACACGTACGCGACACATGAACAGCGTTATCGGAAGCACGAAGAAGTGATAGACGAGAAAGCGTATCCAGGTGACTGGCCAGCGCATGGCCCATTTCGGATACGGATAAGCAACTGCTTCTGACTTTCCGCGACTGACGATCTGTTCGATGTCGGCGACCGTGGTTGCTTCGGTGATGGCGGCTTCATCGATCTCGATCTGGTACTGATCTTCCAGCGCGCTCAACAATTCGACTCGCCCGAGCGAGTCGAGTTTGAGATCGTCAGCGAGTTTTGCGGATCGATCTAAATGTGCGGCCTGGTCGCCAACTATCCGGCTAAGCACTGGCAAGCTCATTGGCGCGACTGTGTTCTCGAGGGCAGCGACCACTTGTCCCTTGATAACTTTTCGTGTGCCGGTGGTCCGCGGAAAGTCGCCTTTGGACCACACGACCCAGTGACGCACGCGCTGAAACTCCGCCAGCGAATCGTTCGCGCGTTGGACCGCTGCATTCAAATCTGAATGACCGTTGCGAGGAATTAATACCGCCAGCGCTTCAGTTTCATTGGAGCCAGGAAGCGGAACGACGGTGCTCTCTTTTATCTCCGGTTGTTGATCGAGCGCGGCTTCGAGATCTGCCGGAAAAATTTTGAGACCGGCGGCGGTAACGATCGTGTCTTTGCTTCGGCCGCGAAAGAAGATGTTGCCCTCCGCGTCAACTTCGCCGATGTCGCCGGTGTGTATCCAGCCTTCGTTATCGGTGAGCGTTTGTGTTGAGCTGTTCCAGTAACCGGGCGAAACGTTGTCGCCGCGCACGAGGATCTCTCCGTCATCACTCAGCTTCACTTCCTGACCCGCGACGGGTTTTCCGATCGAGCCTCGCTGCATGCGAAACGGATGCGAGAGACTCGTGAGCGATGCAGTCTCGGTCATGCCGTAACCTTGAATGACTGCGTAACCGAGCCGCCGCCAAAAAGTTTCCGTGTCGCTTTCCAAAGTCGCGCCGCCGGTAACGAAAGCCCAGAAGCGCCAACCAAAGCGACGATGCACGCTTCGGAAGGTCCACCAGTTGTGAAGAAAATGTCTCCCTTCGGCCGCCGCAAGTTGCTGTTCCATCTTTGCGTCTTTGCGTGAAACTTCTTCTTTTAGCGTCTCCAACACGCGCGGTACTGTTACCACTGCGTTGATGCGCTGCTTCTTCACGACTTCAACAATCTCAGACGGCTTATACGATTCACGAAAATACACTTCCGCACCGATGAGCTGCGGGATGAAGATTCCCATCAACTGTCCAAAGACGTGACTCAACGGCAGGAGACACAGAAATCGCAGCGGATGTACGAAACGTTCCCAACGTGCATACTTGCGAAACTCTTTTTCGATGGGCGCGATGTTCGCGAGCAGGTTCCGGTGAGTCAGACAAACGCCTTTTGGCTCAGCGGTAGTTCCGGAAGTGAAAACGATTTGGACCAGGTCGTTTGGATTCGCTGAGTAAGGAGCACTTGAGTGAGTATCGCTGAGATTTTTCAGTGACAAGTGTGGCAAATCGAGTTGCGGTTCGTCCGAGAGCAGCAGTTTCGCCGAGACTTGTTGCTGCACTCGCGCCGCGAAATCAGGCGCAGATTTCAAATCTAAAGGAACCACCACCGCGCCACGCAGCAAGCAACCGTAAAACGCAACGATCCACTCGGGACTGTTCTCACTCCAGAAAAGCACTCGATCGCCGGCGCCGATGCCGCGCGCTTCAAGCTCTCGCGCAAACTGAAATGCAGACGAGGCCAGACGCGCATAAGACCAGCGCGAGATTCGCAGTCCGCGCCAGTGAACCACGGCGGTTTGCTCGCCGTGCGCGATACAGTCGTTCAGAAAACTAAGCAGGTTTTCCCGCATAAGATGGTCGTTGACAGTTCCTATTCAAGAATGTTAGTCCAAAGCCAAATGGTCAAACCACTCAGATCGTTGTCAATTGCAATCCTCGTCCTGATGGCGTGTTCAAGTCTCGCGGCCCAGGTTACAGCTCCTGCTCTCTTCTTCGACGTCAAAAAGTTTGGCGCGAAAGGCGACGGGAAAGCCCTCGACAGCCCCGCCATTAATAAGGCAATTGATGCGGCCGCCGCAGCAGGCGGTGGGACAGTTTTGGTAACTGCCGGAACCTACCGTGCTTTTTCCATTCGCCTCAAGAGCAACGTTGCGCTCTACATCGATCAAGGCGCAACCATTCTCGCGGCCAGTCCAACCGACGGCGACGGTAAGTACGATCCGCCGGAGCCGAATCAGTGGGACCAGTACCAGGACTTTGGTCACAGTCACTGGCGCAACAGTTTGATCTGGGGCGAGAACCTCGAAAACGTTTCAATACTTGGACCAGGCCGGGTCTGGGGCAAGGGACTCGTACGCACCGGCAGCCAATCGCGCACGAAAGAACAGAACGACGCACTCGAAAAACAGGGACCCGATCCGAAAGCGGGTCCGTTTGGCTATCCGAATGCGCGCGACGCGGTTGAGCCGGGTTGGGGAAACAAGTCGATCAGTTTGAAATTGTGTCGCAACGTGATCATACGCGACGTCAGCATCCTGCACGGCGGTCACTTCGCGATTCTCGTGACCGGCGTCGACAATCTCACGATCGACAACGTGAAGATCGACACGAATCGTGACGGCATCGACGTCGATGCGTGCAAAAACGTTCGCATCTCAAACTGCACGGTCAACTCGCCGTTTGACGACGCGATTTGTCCGAAGAGTTCTTACGCGCTTGGATATGCTCGCGTGACGGAGAACTTAACGATTACAAACTGCCAGGTGAGTGGTTACGACGAGGGCACCCTGCTCGACGGCACGTACAAACGCGATTTCCGAAACGCAAACGGGACGTTCAGTCCGACAGGTCGTATAAAGTTTGGCACTGAATCAAACGGTGGCTTCAAAAACATTACCATCTCGAATTGTGTTTTCGACTACTCGCGCGGGCTTGCGCTCGAAGCGGTTGATGGCGCGCTACTCGAAGACGTGACGATCTCGAATATCACTATGCGCGACATCAGCAACTCGCCGATTTTCCTGCGGCTCGGAGCACGTAATCGTGGTCCAAAAGAGACGACGAAAGTGGGCGCGATGCGGCGCGTGATGATCAGTAACATCCTCGTTTACAACGCCGATCCGAAGTACTCGTCGATCATCAGCGGCATTCCTGGTTACCAGATCGAAGATGTGCGGCTACACAATATTCGCGTGTATGCGAAAGGCGGGGGAACGAAGGAGCAAGCTGCACTCGATCCGCCCGAGCGAGAAGCGATCTATCCGGAGCCGGCGATGTTTGGTGATCTGCCGGCGTACGGATTTTTCATCAGGCATGTAAAGGGACTCCAGATGCGCGACGTTGAAGTGAGTTATCTGAATCCTGATTTGCGGCCGGGGTTTTGGTTAAATGACGTTGTGGGCGCGGAGTTCATTCACATCAAAGCGCAAAGAGAGACGGATGTGCCGGTGTTTGTGTTGAAGAATGTTTCTGACTTTAGTTTGTTGCAAAGCTGGCCACTACCGGACCAACGCCTCGAACGCGTCGACACACTAAAACTTTAGGTTACTCTGCGGTGCTCTGCGGCCCTCTGCGATCTCTGCGTTAACAGGCGATTTTAAACGCAGAGATCGCAGAGGACCGCAGAGATG
>DATEWS010000377.1:0-10350 GCA_035257785.1 Pyrinomonadaceae bacterium | reverse complement strand
CCTTGTAAACGACGGGAGCTGGCCCTTCACTTCGACCGCCGCCGCCTACTCCACCCGTTCCGCCGCCACCACCGCCGCCACAAGTGGCCCAAACTGGCGACAGGGAAAACAGTCCGATCAGAAGAGTGGCAAGCGCGCGTGAAAATTGTGTCTTCATAATGCGATATACCTTTCGTTGGTTTCGGGCCGAGATGAGTAGGGAATCTTATAGCACAACCGTTTTTGAAGAGACAGTTGGATGCGGTGTATTCGCATAACGATGCGTATTAGAGTATTTTTACAGAATTATTACCCGCAAAAATCAGATTCGAGCTAACATGAGTTATCCAAATTCCCCTGCGATCGCTATTTGTTCGTTTATCACGTGATAGAAGTGCGCCCAAATGTCGGAGGAGGACGCAATGAGGATCTTATTAGTCAACCCTAAGTTTCCTGAAACGTACTGGAGTTTTCGACACGCGCTGCCGTTCGAAGGAAAACGTTCCGTATTTCCTCCCCTCGGTCTGTTAACAGTTTCCAGCCTGTTGCCGCGCGACTGCGAGCGACGCCTGATCGATCTGGAGGTCGAACGACTGAAAGATTCGCATATTGAATGGGCCGACATGATCTTCATCACGGGAATGCTGGCCCAGAAGAAGTCGCTGCACGAGATTGTTCAGCGCGGCAGGCAACGAGGAAAGTTAATCGTGCTCGGTGGACCGTACGTCACCAGCACGATCGAAGGGCTCCCTTACGCCGATCACATCTTTCAGGGCGAGGCTGAAACCACGTTGCCACAATTCTTCGCCGATCTCGAACGCGGTCAAGCCAAACGCGTCTACAAAGCCCCCGAGCGTCCGCCTCTATCAATCACGCCAGTGCCAGACTTTGGTCTCGTGAATCTGAAGAAATACAGCAACATGTCAGTGCAGTACTCGCGTGGTTGTCCATTCTCGTGCGAGTTTTGCGACATCATCGAGATCTATGGGCGCGTGCCGCGCACCAAGAGTAACCAACAAATCCTCGCTGAGTTCGACACCTTGAAACAACTCGGCTGGCGCGGGCCACTTTTCATCGTCGACGATAACTTCATCGGCAACAAGAAGAACGTCAGACTTCTGCTGCCTGATCTGATCGCATGGCAAAAGAAAAACGGATATCCATTTTCATTGTTGACTGAGGCCAGCGTGAACCTCGCGGACGACGACGACTTGCTGACTGCAATGAAGGATGCTGGTTTTCGTCGCGTCTTCCTCGGCATCGAAACTCCGGTTGAAGAAAGTCTGAAAGAAGCTCAGAAGTCGCAGAATCGCGGCAACCTGCTCAACTCAGTTCGCAAGATTCAAAACCACGGCATGGAAGTGATGGCCGGTTTCATCGTCGGTTTCGACAACGATCCTGAAGATATCTTTGAACGGCAGATCGAGTTCATTCGCGAGAGTGCGATTCCGATGGCCATGGTTGGAATGCTGAACGCACTTCCCGACACGCAACTCTGGAAACGTCTTGAGAGAGAAGGCCGATTGCTCGGCGCCGACGCTACCGGTAACAACACCATCGCCACCGTTAACTTCATTCCCAAGATGGACGTCGAGACCCTCGTCAGCGGTTATCAACGAATCATGCGCACGATCTACAAACCGAGCGAATACTATCGCCGCGCGCTCGACTCGTTGCAGCGTGTGCCGCAGGACTTTCCCGAGGCGCACCAGTATCACGGCTTCAAAGCAGTGAAGGCATTTCTGCGCGTCGCGTTTAAGTTGGGCGTCATCGATGCTGAGCGGCGCGAGTTCTGGCGTTTCTTCATACACGCGGCGCGTGAACATCACGATCGCATGGTGGAGTTGCTGCGACACGCGGCGATGGCCTACCATTTCCGCAAGTTAAACGAGTCCTACGGCGATACGTGAGTTCTCCCAACCATTCCGCATTTGCTGCTCTGCGTCACCGCGACTTTCGGCTTCTTTGGTTGGGCCAGATTGTGTCCGTCACCGGATCGCAGATGCAGTTCGTTGCGATCAACTGGCACGTTTACCTCTTAACAAAATCGGCGTTTGCCCTCGGTCTCGTAGGACTCTTCCGCGGCGTGCCGATCATCGTTTGCTCACTTGCCGGCGGCGTGCTCGCAGACGCGTTCGATAGAAAACGTCTGATGGTCGTGACACAAACCATCATGCTCACGACTGCGGCGCTGTTGACGGCAATCACCCTTGCGGGCTTGCAGAGTGTTTGGCCCATCTACGTGCTGAGCGCAATTGCATCCGCGGCGCAGGCGTTCGACACACCCGCGCGACAGGCATTAATGCCGACACTCGTTCCAACCGAGGATTTTCCAAACGCAGTAAGCCTCGGAATCATTGTCTTCAACGTCGCCACAATTGCCGGGCCGGCGATCGCCGGGTTCGTACTCGCCGAAAGCGGTCCCGCGATAATTTACGGGATCAACGCACTCTCGTTTCTCGCCGTGATCGCTGCCTTGATCGCGATGAGCACGAGCGGCAAACCGGATTTAGAGATTGAACGCAAAGACGCGTTGAGTTTCGGCGCGCTCAAAGAAGGACTCAAGTTTGTTTGGCGCACTCCGATCATCGTGCAAACGATGACGCTCGACTTCGCTGCGACGTTCTTCGCGTCAGCGACACTGTTGTTGCCAATATTTGCACAGGAGCGATTGCACGTCGGCGCGCGCGGTTACGGCTTTCTCGCAGCGGCGCCTGCGATTGGATCTGTGTTGACTGCGTTAGTGATGGCGCGGCTCGGAACCTTTAACAGGCAAGGACGCCTGGTGGTTTACTCAGTCGCAGTTTTCGGAGTGGCCACGGCAGCTTTCGGCGCTTCAAGAGTGTACTGGTTTTCGTTATTGATGCTTGCTGTTACCGGGGCGGCAGACACGGTTAGCACGGTGTTGCGCCAAACGATTCGACAACTCGTGACACCGAATCATCTGCGCGGGCGAATGACGTCGATCAACATGATGTTCTTCATGGGTGGTCCACAGCTCGGCGAGTTGGAGGCTGGAGTGCTGGCATCGATCATCGGCGCGCCTCTGTCGGTCGTAGTGGGCGGCGCCGGATCGCTTATCTCTGCGGCAGTCGCGGCAGTGAAGTCAAAGAGCTTGATGGAATTTGAGATCAAGTGATGGCGTGGACTGTAGCAGAGACAAACACACATCAGGACCACGTGATCGCGCACGTCATCGGCGCCACGCCTCTCGGACACTTCATCTGGGACGAGACGGCTTACTTACTGCTCGACATCGGATTCGTTTGGAACATCTACCTCGATATGGAGATGGGCCTCGTGCCGCAGTCACTTGCCGTTGCGGAATTAAACGAGCTGCGTGCTTTCGTGGATCAAGCGAATGACACCAGCACTGGTCCAATCGAATCAGTTGAGTTCTTTGAAAATGGTGACGAGCGCCGGCTGGTGTTGAACTGTGAATCTCGATCCGTGCTGATTGAAACTTCATTAAACCACAGATGGACGCGGATTAATCTGTGTCCATCTGTGGCTGATTAAATTAAGCGATAACGCTAATCTGATTGTCCACGGCCTTCACGCCTTTGATTTGTTTGACCATTCGTTCAATCCGCGTTTTCAACTCATCAGTCTTAACTGTTCCGACCAGCATCACTTTGCCGTCCAGCACGGTTGCCGTGATACCAAGAGTTGAGATTTCCGGATCGTCCGCGAGCTTCTTGTCGACTGCTGCCTGAATAGTCGAATCGATGTTGCCCGCGGTGCTTGCGCTCTCGGCCGGCATAGTCGTTCCACCTGCGGGAGGAGTCACGACGATCGGTGCGGGCTGTGTTGCCGGCGCCGGCTGTTGAATGATCACTGGAGGTTGCTGAGCCGGTGCTGGTTGCTGCACGACTGTCGTCGGTGGCTGTTGCGCCGCCAGGTTGGCGTTGTCAGTTGTTGGTTGACTGCTCAACCAAAATAGGACCAGCATCGTTATCAACGCGATAGCTACCACAACAAGTACGCCGACCATTCCTGCTGAAATGCCGCTGTTGTCCGGCGTTCGCACCGACTGTGAAGACACGACCTCACGTCTTTCGGTAGGTGTCTCCACTACAACTCGGCTTCTTCTTGCTTGTTCTTCCTCGTATGCCGTCACTTAGCCTCCGTTTGAAACTGTTTGTCGAGATTATTGAATTCATTAGTTAGCAACGCTGGTGAGACGATCTCCGTCTGGCGCCGCCGCGTTTGTCCAATCTGTTGACACGAGTGTCCCTGTAATCACGAGCAGTGTTAATACAAATATCAAGGCAAGTACTCTTTTCATCCCCATGTCCCCCTACTGACCTTGTCTTGATCGGCACTTTGGCAAACAGCATTCCTAAACGGTAAACCGCGAAATTGTTTGTAGAAGGCGTGGAAAGCGTTTTGATATCGTACGGTTTCTAAGCGAGCGCTTTGTGCTTTGTGCTTCGGATTGGTACTTTGTTATTCATGACTACCGCCATCGTTCATCATCCGGTTTTTCGCGAACACGACACCGGCCCCGGCCATCCGGAAAATCCTTCTCGTTACAGTGTTGTGATGGACGCGTTGCGTGGCGATGCGAAGCTTTGGCCGAGGTTACGCGAAGTCGAAGCGCGTGAGGCACCGCGTGGCGATATTCAGGCAGCTCACTCGCCGCAACTCTATAAACATGTCGAGAGAGTTGTGAGTGAAGGTATTGGTTATCTCGATCCCGATACAGTTGTCTCGATGCGTTCACTTGACGCAGCGAAACGTGCTGCGGGCGCACCGTGCCAGGCGATCGATTTGATCATGGCGGGTGAGGTGAAGAATGCTTTTGTTCCCGTGCGACCACCGGGACATCATGCGACTGAAGAACGCGCGATGGGGTTTTGTCTTTTCAACAACGTCGCCGTTGCTGCGCGTTACGCGCAACAGAAGTATGCAGAGATTGAAAGAGTTGCGATTATCGATTGGGACGTGCATCACGGCAATGGAACGCAGGGGATCTTTTACGCTGATCCGACGGTGTTCTTCTTCTCGTCGCATCAGTATCCGTGGTATCCGGGAACCGGTTCGCGCGGCGAGAAGGGAACTGGACGTGGACTCGGCTACACGTTGAATCTTCCGCTACGGGCTGCGACGCCGGCGGTCGAGCACAAGCGAGGGTTTGAAGCAGCGCTTGCAGAGATGTCGGCGAATTTCACGCCGGATTTAATCATCATCTCCGCGGGTTTTGATTCTCACCTTGGCGATCCGTTAGGTCAGTTGCTGTTGACGGACCAGGATTTTATTGACTTCACGAGGGCTTTGAAACAGTGGGCTGACAGCAGTTGTCAGGGACGGATCGTTTCCTGTCTCGAGGGCGGCTACAATCTCGAAACCCTCGGCGAAACGGTCCGCGCACACGTGAGTGAGTTGGCGGCAGAGCAATAGGTCCTATTTGTCCAACAGGACTTATATGTTGTTTGACACACTCCCACCAGCTTCCTATGATCTCTTCACATGCCTGCCAAACAGTCTGTAGCCAATAATGAGCGACCTCAACGTGTCTTTCTAATCGACTCGATGTCGCACATCTTTCGGGCTTTTTTCGCGCCGATGCAGAATCGCGCGGCGCCGCTCGCGACTTCGCAGGGATTCGTCACACAGGCTGTCTACATCTTCACCAACATGCTTCTCAAGTTGTTGCGTGAAGAGCAGCCTGACTACATCGCCGCCATCTTTGAATCACGCGAAAAGACGTTTCGGCATGAGACCTTCGCCGACTACAAAGCGAACCGGCTCGCGATGCCCGATGACCTCTCGAAACAGATGCCCTACATCTTCCGTCTCTGCGAGGTTTTGAACATTCCGGTCATCAACTATCCGGGTTTTGAAGCCGACGACGTGATTGGAACACTCGCGCGCCAGGTCGCTGAAAAACAGATGCAGGCTGTGATCGTTTCAAACGATAAAGACATGTGCCAGCTCGTTCGCGATCCTTATGTCGTCTGCATGCGGCAGAACTCGCAGGTCGTCAAACGCAAAGAGCCCGTGCCGCCGATCGAGTGGTGCGACGAAGCGTGGGTTGAAAATAAGTTTGGTGTGACTGCTGACAAGCTCGTGGATCTGCTTGGTCTGATGGGCGACTCGATCGACAACATCCCAGGCGCGCCCGGCATCGGCTCGAAGGGTGCGGTATCGATCATCCAGCAGTTCGGATCGATCGAGGCCGCGCTTGCGAACTGGGAGTCAGTCAAGCACAAGACTTATCGCGAATCGTTGCGAGATAACGCGGACCTGATTCGACAGTCGCGTGAGCTTGCGCGGATCCGGCTGGATCTCGACATGACTCTGAAACTCGACGAGATCAAGGCGCGACCACCCGATCGCGCTGCTGCGTACGAACTCTTTCACGAGCTCGAGTTTGTCCTGCTGACGAAGGAGTACGCGGATGCGGCGGTTGTGCGTCCGGCAAGTGCCGAAGTGGCGAGCAACTATCGCATCGTGCAGAAGAAGAGTGACCTGGACGAGCTCGTGCGCACGTTGTTCGACGCCGAGAGCGTTGGTGTTGCCGTCGCTGATTCAACTCCGGCGGGAACAGGCGAGCAGGAGTGCTTCACCGAGTTGCAGGCGACGCGCGGGATCGCATTTGCGACGCAAGCCGGCGTTGCTGGTTATGTGGATCTCGAAAAGTTTGCAGGCGGAGTTGACACTGCGATCGCGACGCTTCGTGACGTGTTATCGAATGGGTTAATTGAGAAGTCGGTTCACGATCTAAAGCGCGCTGTCGGTCTGTTGGATCGTTTCAACATCACTCTCGAAGGCGTCAAGGACGATACGTACCTGGCCGCGTACCTGCTGGATCCGACTCGCACGAAGTATGAGCTACACGATCTTGCACGCGAGGCGCTGGGAGTCGAAAACCACAATGCTCCAGCAGCTAATTGGCCCGAGACTGCGTGGCAAACTGTCACCGCTGCTGACCTGACCGCACAAACTGCGCACGTGCTGCGCAAGCGCATTCTCGACCAGAAACTTGAATCAATCTATTCCGAAGTCGAACTGCCTCTCGCGCCGCTGCTCTATCGCATGGAGCGTGCGGGATTGAAAGTCGATCCCAAAGTGCTCGCCGATCTTTCGAACTACATCGGCCAGGAATTGCACAAACTCACCGTGCAGATTTATCAACTTGCCGGACGGGAGTTCAACATCGGTTCGCCAAAGCAAGTCGGCGAAGTGCTCGCGGATCTGAACATCGACATCGGCCGGAAAACCTCGACTGGTCGTGTTTCGACAAGCAAGGCTGTGCTCGAAGAGTTGGCCCAACAGTTTGAACTGCCGCGTCTGATCATCGATTATCGCGAGCTCGACAAGCTTAAGAGCGTTTACACCGATGCGCTGCCGCATCAGATCGCGACGGACGGGCGCATTCACTGCCAACTCAATCAAACCGTCGCGGCAACCGGACGTTTGTCGTCGAGCGATCCGAATCTCCAGAACATTCCGATTCGCAGCGAGATGGGTCGTCGTATTCGCCGCGCGTTTGTCGCCGAGAAAGGCAACAAGATTATCTCCGCAGACTACTCACAACTCGAATTGCGTTTGTTGGCCCACATCACGCAGGATCCGGTGATGCTCGAAGCGTTTCAAAAAGGCGAGGACATTCACGCACGCACGGCGCGACTCGTGTTCGGCGCGAAGACTGACGAGCAACTCAAAGAAGCGCGGCGATTCGCGAAGATCGTAAACTTCGCCATTGCTTATGCGATCGAACCGTGGGGCCTGTCGCAGCGCGTGGGAATTTCGAGGCAGGAAGCTAAGAAAGTTATCGAGGATTACTACAACACATACAAGGGTGTGCGACGTTACATGGAGGAAGTTCCCATTCGCGCGCGCGAGCATGGTTATGTTCGTTCAATCTATGGACGCATCAGGCCGCTTGCCGGCATCAACGATCGTAACGCGAACATCCGCAAAGCGGCCGAGCGCGAGGCCATCAACATGCCGATACAGGGAACTGCGAGTGATATCGTCAAGATGGCGATGCTGAAAGTTGATGAGGAATTCAAGCGTGCCGGGTTTGAATCGCGTTTGTTGATGCAGGTTCACGATGAGTTGCTGGTTGAAGTGCCCGAGAAAGAGGTCGCGAACGTAACTGAAGTGCTGAAGCACGAGATGGAAAATGCTGTTGAGCTTGACGTGCCTCTTGTGGCTGATGTCGGTGTGGGCGACAATTGGATGGACGCAAAGCCTTAATGCAACCTGAACGAAAGAAGCCCGAGGTGGTTTATCGGAAGACGCCGGATGGGAGGTCTGGTGGGAGTAGTTCGTCTGAGCGTTGGCTGGGTTATGCTCCGGCTCTAGCGCCGCTCATTGTCGGCTTTCTGTTGTTGTTGGTTGTTATTTTGGTGCTGGGTATAAAGAGCGCCAATAAGATGACCGACGTCAGTTTGAGTGCACGTGCCAGCAACCTTCGGTATGTCGCTGAACTGAGCCGATTTCTGGACGTTCGGTTGAAGGCCATCGATCTTAACAATGAAGCACGCGTACGAGATGCTTCGGTACAACGTCGTGAACTTGCACCGCCATTTGATGTCAGGGTTGACAGGGCGCGCAACGAACTTAAAGCGGCGCAGCAACTGTTAACTCGGCCGACAAAAGTGCCGCCGGCAGACTGGGAGACATTCCAGAAAAATCTCCAGGCCTATATGGATGTGACTCACGATCAGCGGACGTACAATCAACTCGGTTTCGAGCGGTACAAGAAGCTGGAGGAGAGTTTCGAAAAACTTTTACCACTGGCACAAGAGAGTTATGACGATGTCGACAAGGACATGGTGGATTACCAGCGGCAAGCGAACAGAACAATTATCAAGTGGAGCATATTCGCTGTGCTTGTTGGCGCCTTAGTTGCAGCCGGTACTATTTGGCAAGTGCAGCGACACTTCAGCGAAATGCGTCGCAGCGTGTTGGAGACCCGCCGCCAACGTACATTCGCCGCCCAACTGCTCGAAGGAATGGTTAGTGCCGTCGCTGCAATCGACAACGAAGATCGAATTCGCAGCGCTAACGCGGCTTTCTTTCAAATCTTTCCGAATGCCAGCATCGGCGCGTCAGTACTCGAGAAGCTTGGATCAGACGATGCGATGACGATGCTGGAAACCGTCACCTCCATTCGCGTAAACAAGGCCACTTATCATGGCCGCTCGATGGCTAAAGTTGATGACGAAGAAAAAGCGTTTGACGTTTACTCCTCGCCACTCGCAATCAACGACGAACGCGGACAGATCGTGACACTCGTTGACGCAACCGAAGCCGCCGCAGCTGAACGCACGTTGCGTCGCAGTGAATCGTTGGCCGCCGTCGGACGAGCGACGACTCAGGTTGCACACGAGATTCGCAACCCGCTCGGCAGCATTCGTTTGGGCGTCTCGATGCTGCGCGATAGTGTGAACGATCAGGAGGCGCTGAATACGATCGAGCTCGTCGAACGCGGCATCAAGCACCTCAACAAACTGGTGGTGGACGTAACGCAGTATTCGCGTCAGAAGGAACTGGAACGATCTGCCGTCGACCTGCACGATTCGCTCGAGCGCAGCATCGATCTCGTCACTGACAAAATCCAGGAAAAGAAAGCCACTGTCGAGAAGAATTTTTCGGGACGTTCGATTGTGGGCCAGTGGGATCCGTACCAGTTGCGGCAGGTGTTTGTGAACGTGATCGCGAATGCTGTTGACGCCAGTCAGGAAAACTCAGCCGTGCTGATCTCGACAGAGTTGCTGGCGCCGGAAACTAACGGCGACGGCCAGTCCCCGCGCAGTTACGCGCGTATTACGATCACCGACCACGGTAAAGGAATGGATAAGGCCACTCGCGATCGAATCTTCGAACCGTTTTTCTCGACGAAAAAACGCGGCACCGGTCTCGGGTTGGCGATCGTGAAGCAGATCGTCGAGCAACATGGCGGGCGCATCAGTGTTGCCAGTGAACCCGGAAAGGGATCGAAGTTCAAGATCGATCTGCCTGTCTAAATCCGCGTAATCCGTGTTAACGCCTTCCTCGCCGCCTCGATAGTGCGGTCGATTATTTGATCATCGTGCGCCAGGCTTACAAACGCAGCTTCGAATTGCGACGGCGCGAGGTAAACTCCCTCATCGAGCATCGCGTGAAAGAACTTGCCGTAGCGCTCTCGATCGCATTTGTTCGCACTATCCCAATCAACTACCGGCTCGCTCGCAAAGAAACTGGTCCACATCGACCCAACACGATTCGTCACGGTCGTGACGCCTACTTCTCGCGCCGCGTTCGCCAGTCCTGCACAAAGCTTACGGCTCGCGTGCTCGAGTCGATCGTAAACAGACTTATCGCGTAGACGTCGTAACGTGACGAGGCCCGCGGTCATCGAAAGTGGATTACCGG
>DATEWS010000376.1:0-2236 GCA_035257785.1 Pyrinomonadaceae bacterium | reverse complement strand
ATTTCCAGTGCTGCCAGTTCAACCACTCCTGCACCTCTCCTCAGCCACAAAAGAATTTAGCCACAAAAAGGCACAAAAATGCTCATAATAAGAGCGTCGGAGAACGACCACACCTCTAATATTTTTTCTTTTTAAGCCTTTTGTGCTTTTTGTGGCAAACAATGGAGAGGTGCAGGAGTGGTTGAACTGGCAGCACTGGAAATGCTGTGAACGGGAAACCGTTCCGTGGGTTCGAATCCCACCCTCTCCGCCAGGTTATTTCATGAGCGACGATAAGTTAGCAATCGAAGAAGCAAGACGAGCGGCACAACACGAGTCGGTAAAGAGCCAGGTTGAAGACAACGTGCAAGCCGAGATCGGCGCACGCGCCGCAACGAAAACTGCTCCCGGCGAATCAGCGCAAATAGACCAGGTTGCCGGCGAGTTTCGTTCGAAAGCTGTTAACGAGGTCATTGACACCGAGCGCGAAGTTCAACGATCGCGAGGGCTCGCGCGCGTCTCGCAGATCGTCGATTACATCTTCTGGGTAATCTACGCGCTACTCGGCATGCGTTTTCTGCTGGCGTTGATGGCAGCACGAAGCAGTGCGGGATTCGTTCAATTTATCTTTGCAGTCAGCAACCCGTTTTACGCGCCTTTTCGCGGAATCGTCGCGAGCCCGAGCACGGATAACGGCCACACATTGCTCCTGCCGATAGTTATAGCGATAATCTCGTACGCGCTGCTTCATCTCGGCATCAATGCACTTTTGCGGATGATGGCGCATCGTAAGACAGCGATTTAGCTTTATCAGATCCCGGGCTCCGCACAACGCTCGCTTTGTGAACCCCGCCAGGCCGGGAACGGAGCAACGGTAGCAACGGCAGCGTGTGTTGCGGGAAAGTCCGGGGTCTGGCCAGTTCGCCGTAGTCTCACACACAACTCTCCCTTTGGCTTTGATCAACAGAGGAGGTTGATTCCCGATGAAAAAGATCTATTTCGCCACTGGGTCGATGATCGTCTTGGTGCTCAGCGCGTTTTCAGCGCTCGCGCAAACGCAATCTCGCGATGACGTGATCAAGGACATCGAAGCAAAGCGCGCTGAACTCGCCGTGCTGGAGCAGAAAGTACTTGCAGTTGCCGACTCAGACCGCTCGGAGTTTGCAGCTTTCCTGAGTCAGCCTAAGACCGGCATTATCCGCTTGTTGCCTCGCGAGACATACGACGGAAACGCTAAGAGAGCCCTCGCAATCCGCGGCGGCGGCGCCTATTACTCGTTCGTTCGTAAGACTCATGAATACGGGTATGGCTCGGACATTGAACTGGCGCAGGAAAATCTATCGGTCGGGTTTGCGGGCGCGGATTACGGACTCCTTCTGAACCTCGGAGACGTTTCGCTCGACCAGGTTGCAAACGATCATGTCGCGACACGCGCTTTGTTGGACTATACGCCACCGGTAAGAGAGGCTGAGGTCCGCGCCGAGTTTCGCAAGCTCTGGCAAGGCATCGAGCTTTCCGGATTCACCTTCAAAGGCCGCATCCCGGCTAAAGTCTCGAACACATATTTGTTGCGATCGATCTCGATGGACACATCGGACACCCTCGTGGTGTTTCGCGTCGTCCGGAAAGACACCGATGGAAGTCTGATCCTCGTTTACAAGGTGCTGAAAACTTTTCCAAAACCGAAAATGGAAAGAACGCCGATCACAGAAGGAAACTAGTTTCTAAACATCGATGGCCTATCAAGTAATCGCTCGCAAGTGGCGCCCGCAGACGTTTGACGAAGTAACGGGTCAGGAACCAATCACACGCACGCTCCGCAACGCCATCGAGCATGAGCGGTTACATCATGCTTACCTGTTCTCGGGCGCTCGTGGCGTTGGCAAAACGACGAGCGCCCGTTTGCTCGCAAAGGCACTCAATTGCCACAAGTCGCCGCAACCCACGCCAACGCCTTGTCGATCAGACGATCCTACTCAATGTTCGTCGTGTCGTGAGATCACTGAGAGTCGCTCGATCGACGTGCAAGAGATCGACGCGGCATCAAACACCGGCGTCGACAACGTGCGCGAAGCCATCATCGCTAGCGTCGGCATCGCGCCCGCACGCGATCGTTACAAAATCTTCATCATCGACGAAGTTCACATGCTCTCTGGCCCGGCATTCAACGCGTTGTTGAAAACGCTCGAAGAGCCGCCACCACGCGTGGTCTTCATTATGGCCACGACTGAGCGTCACAAAGTTCCGGAAACGATTC
>DATEWS010000375.1:0-7533 GCA_035257785.1 Pyrinomonadaceae bacterium | reverse complement strand
TGCCAATCTCAACATCGTTACTCGCCGCGCTGGTACTCGCGACACTAACAATCATCAACTGTCTCGGCGTTCGCGCCGGCAGCACAGTGCAAAGCATACTGATGGTTTTAAAGATACTCGCGATCGCGATGCTCGTCGTTTGCGGATTCTTGTTCGCGAGCCGCAGCACGAATCCTGCGGGAATATTAGATCGACCAGCGTCGGTCGATCTGCTGACAGTTTTCGGCGCGGCAATGGTGCCGGTCATCTTTGCGTATGGTGGTTGGCAAACGGCGACGTTTGTAGCCGGCGAGATCAAAGAACCGCGTAAGAACTTACCGCGAGGATTGATCTACGGAGTGAGTGGAGTGGTGCTATTGTATCTCGCCGCAAACGTGGTTTACATCAGCGTGCTCGGAACCACCGCACTTGCCGCTTCCTCAACGCCCGCTTCTGACGTGATGCGCAACGCGCTCGGAGATACAGGAGCACGTGTGATTGCGGCCGGCATCGCGATCTCAACCGCAGGCTTTCTGAGCCAGAGCATGCTGACCGCTCCGCGAGTTTACTTCGCGATGGCGCAAGACGGAGTGTTCTTCAAGAGTGTTGCCACAGTCCATCCGGGAACGCGCGCGCCGATTGTGGCCATCGCGCTCCAGGGGGTGCTCGCGATCATCATCGCGCTACTCGGAACTTACGATCTAATTCTCAACTATGTCGTTTCAATCGATTCGATCTTCTTCGGCTTAACTGCTTGTTGCATCTTCGTTTTTCGCCGACGTGAAGCGGTGGCTGTTACGCGCGTGCCCGGACATCCGGTGACGACGATACTCTTCATCGCGGTCTGCTGGCTTGTGGCTGTTAATACGATCTATCGTTATCCGCAAAACACGTTGATTGGGATCGGAATCATGTTCACAGGAATTATCGTTTATATGTTTTGGCCGTCGAGGAGTGAAAGATGACTCGAGTCATGGGTTCGTCGTACATGAACTGGGCCAAGACGCGCTCGACGGCGAAGTTTAACCTCGCAACGAGCGGGCTCGAGAATTTGAAACTGCGCGAGCTGCGCGTGTCGCTCGACGACCTGGAAATCACGGATGGTGGTTACGGTTATCAGCCGCTGATCCAGTCGATCGCAACGCGATATCGAGTCGATCGCGAAGCAGTGGTGACGGCGGCGGGAACTACGTTTGCCAACCACCTTGCGATGGCGGCGCTCATTGAACCCGGAGATGAGATTCTGTTCGAGCATCCGGCTTACGAACCGATGCTCGCAGCGGCTCAATACCTCGGAGCGAACGTCAAACGCTTCGCGCGCCGGTTCGAAAATCGTTTTCGTATTGACCCTGAAGAGCTTGAGGTCAGTTCTGAGACGCGGTTGATCGTTCTCACGAATCTTCATAATCCCA
This sequence comes from Pyrinomonadaceae bacterium, assembly GCA_035257785.1. Taxonomy (GTDB): domain Bacteria; phylum Acidobacteriota; class Blastocatellia; order Pyrinomonadales; family Pyrinomonadaceae; genus PSRF01. The sequence goes on along the minus strand of DATEWS010000375.1, from coordinate 6,142 downwards.
GCGGCGTTTTGATTGACGAAGCGGCGTTAAAACAGATCGGCGCGATCGCGCGCAGTGTTGGTGCTCGCGTGCTTGTCGACGAGGTCTACATGGAAACGTTGTTTGAAGACTCGCCGCGAACAGCGTTTCACCTTGGGAACGAGTTCGTCATCACGAGCAGTTTAACGAAAGCATTCGGATTGAGCGGGCTTCGTTGTGGTTGGATCTTTGCTGAGCCGGAGCTCGCGAAACGTATGTGGCTGCTCAACGATCTCTTCGCTTCCACACCAGTTCACTCGGGTGAACGACTAAGCGTCGTCGCCATGCAACAACTCACCGAGATCGGAGGACGCGCGCAGGAGTTACTGGATCGAAATCGCAAGCTGTTGAATGAGTTTCTCGATACACGCGAGGATCTCGAGGTGGTACGACCGGAGTTTGGGACCGTGATGTTTCCGCGCCTGCGCAGCGGTAGTTCGGAAGATCTCTGTCAACTGTTACGCGAGAAGTATGACACGTCGGTGGTGCCCGGAAAGTTTTTTGAAATGCCGGCGCATTTCCGGGTTGGGATCGCGGGTGATACGGGTGTGTTGGAAGAAGGTCTCGAACGGCTCGGCGATGCGTTAGATGATCTTAGCCGCGGATGACACGGATTCTTAATGCAGATTTTTCACGATCAGCCAGTCGCGCACTTGCTCGGCAGCTTCGATGGCGACAGCTTCAGTCGTGATTCTGACCGGAGTGCCGGTGGGCCAGTTGTCTCTCTTCAACATTGGACCACCCACGGCCTTGTAATACACCTTACCTTCAAACTTCTTTCGCCCCGTCTTCGGTTCGAAGACCAGCACTTTAATGTCGAGATCCGGTGAGTTTAAAATCAGCGTGCCGTTCTGAAATTCGTCCACATCAAATTGCAGCAGCACCACGATTGACTCAGTTTCACTTTTCGCGCGTTTGACTGCGGGATCGCGTTTCAGATCGCCGAGCGAAGTCGCAGTGACTTTTTTGAACTCGCCGAGTTTTTGAAGAAACGTCGCGAAGATGGCGTCTTCGCTGAGGAGGTGTTTAGACGACGGCTCCCGCGCGACAAGTAGGGACGCCGGTTCTTTCAACTCCCGCGCGCTGTTTTTTGAGGTTGTGTCGGATTCTGTTTGCGGAGTCGGAACGGGTTGCGCGGGTTTGGGAGCACGCCTGCCTGACTGCGCAACCGTTTGCGTCGCGAGCAACAACAGCAGGCTCGAAGCGGCCAAGAGGCCTTTTTTATGGCGATTTCGCTGAAAGCCGGGGAGCATTTTCATGCGATTTTCTCCAGCGGTGTTGACCTTAGAAGCAGGTGCAGTCGGCAGGGTTGCCGCGGCTAGCCGCTACTCATTTGGGTCCGAGCGCGCGTATCGCCTCGCGCGCGTAGTAAGTCAAAATGATGTCAGCTCCGGCGCGTTTGATGCTGGTCAGTGTCTCCAACATCACGCGCTCTTCGTCAATCCAGCCCTTCTGCGCGGCCGCTTTGATCAGCGCGTACTCACCGGACACGTGATAAGCAGCCAGCGGCACGTCAAATCGTTCCCGAACCATTTTTAAAACGTCGAGATAAACGGTCGCGGGTTTGACCATCAGGATGTCAGCGCCTTCCGAGTAATCCAACTCAGCTTCACGCATCGCCTCGCGCGCGTTCGGCGGATCCATCTGGTAAGCACGTCGATCGCCAAACTCGGGCGCGCTTTGCGCCGCCTCGCGAAATGGACCATAAAATCCTGAAGCATACTTCACTGCATACGCCATGATCGCCGTGTTCTCATAGCCCGCGTTATCGAGCATTTCTCGAATCGCGCCGACCTGCCCGTCCATCATTGCCGAAGGCGCAACCACGTCAGCGCCCGCAGCGGCCTGGCTCAGCGCAGTGCGCGCTAGCAGTTCAAGTGATTCGTCGTTGATCACTTCACCGCCGCGAACCACGCCGCAATGTCCGTGCGATGTGTACTCGCACAAACAAGTGTCAGCCATGATGATCACTTCCGGAGTCGACTGCCGTACTGCGCGAATTGCACGCTGCACGATGCCGTCTTCCGCGTACGCACCGGATGCGACAGTGTCTTTCGATTCGGGCAAGCCAAACAGGATGATGCTGCGCACACCGACATCGTAAGCCGCTGAAACTTCGTTTGTCGTTTCGTCGATCGAAAGGTTGTAGACACCCGGCATCGACGAGATCTCGCGCCGCACTCCCGCGCCCGGACAGACAAACAACGGCAACACAAAATTCTCGGGCGCGAGACGCGTCTCGCGTACGAGTGCGCGAATCGCATCGCTTCTGCGAAGTCGACGAGGACGATGAATCATTGCTTAAGTCTCACTTCGAAAAACTACCAACGATGATACGCGGGATGACCCGGTTTGACGGCGACGAAAGTTCCGCGACACGTCGCACAAACTTTGTCGTGCGCGATCAACTCGCCTTCGATAACGGCGCGATCGTCAGTTGACTCGACCACCCGTGCGACGAGTTTTACCCGCGCGTCGCTCGGAGTCGGACGCAACAGTTTGATCGAATACTCGGCCGTAACTGTACACGGCGGTTTATCCGCCCCCGTCTTTTGCATTAGATGCCAGGCGGCGGACCAGTTGCAATGACAGTCGAGCAACGTGCCGATGATCCCGCCGCTCAACATACCTTCAAACGCCTCGTATTCCTTGCTCGGTTGCCACTCGGCGACGACTTCATCACCATCCGGAAAGCTGCGCACGTGCAGACCCTTCGGATTAGCCGGGCCGCAACCAAAGCACGCGAGATTCGGCGCGTAAGTTTCCTGAATGCTCTTCATTGTTTTGCACGCAACTGTTGCCGGAGTTTGAAGCGCTGGATCTTGCCCGTCGCGGTATACGGCAGTTCCGAAACGAACACGTATTGCCGCGGCTGTTTGAAACGTGGCAGCGACTCGGCCGCCAGTTTGCGCAACTCGTGCTCCAGTTGATCCGACTCGGATTCTACCTCGCTCCTCACGACAAACGCACACGCGCACGGAAGTTGATCCTCGTCGAAATCTTCCACGACTGCGGCACGCGCGACACGGGCGTGTCGCAACAAAACACCCTCCACTTCAACAGGAGAAACCCAGCGCCCACTCGATTTGAAACAGTCATCGCTGCGTCCCATGTGAAACCAGAAGCCATCTTCGTCGCGACGATAGAGATCGCCGGTGCGCACCCAACCGTCGACAAATGTCTTCGCCGTCACTTCCGGATTGTGCCAGTAACCACGCGCGGCGCTGTCGCCTCGAATCCACAAGTCTCCTTCATCAAGCAGACGCGCTTCGTAACCTTCAAGCAGTTTCCCACTACTGCCATACCGCACGTCATTTTCATGGTTCGACATAAACATGTGGAGCATTTCGGTCGAACCAATCCCATCGAGCACCGGTACGCCAAACTCTTTCTCCCACTCTTCACCGAGCCGCGCCGGCAACGCTTCACCTGCCGACACGCACAAGCGCAAACTCGAGCAATCGAGCTTCAAACCGCCGCGGTAGTGTTCGAGCAACAGGTTGTAAATGACGGGAACGGCGAAGAAGATCGTCGGACGATGTTCTTTGAAAACCGCAGCGATCACGTCGGGCGAAGGTTTTTGCCGACAGAGAATCGTGGTGGCGCCGTTGAGAAGTGGAAATGAAAAACTGTTGCCCAGACCGTAAGCAAACGGCAGACGCGACGATGAGAACAGCCGATCGTGAGTCGTCAATCGCAACACCTCGCGACAGTACGTTTGGTTTGTATAAAACACGTCTGTTTGCGTATGAACAGCACCTTTCGCTTCGCCGGTGCTGCCGGAGGTGTAAAGTATGAACGCGGGATCGTCGTGACCCGGTTCAGGAAACCCAGGTTCGGCACTTTCGAAGACTTTCGTCAGCAACCCTTCCATCGACTGGAGAGTGACCGGTGGGTTATGTAAACGCTCTTCCGAATAAAAGTGATCGCCTGCCGCTGCGGGCGGATCTGTTCGATAACTTCGGTCAATATGAACCACATTTTCGAGTGAGTGCAGTTTTTCCGGCGCATGTGTCAGTAACTCCCGGCATACGTCGTCTTCGATAAAGGCGACTTTGGCTCCGGAGTTGTGAAGGATTGAACACTGTTCATCGGCCCTGAGCGACAGGTTAATGGGAACAGCGATTGCCCCTAGCGAACACGTGGCGATGAAGGCCTCGATGAACTCGGGTGAGTCGTGGAGGAGCAGCGCTACGCGGTCGCCGCGGACGGCGCCGACAGAGACAATTGCCTGGGCCATCCTGACGGTTTCGGCACGCAAGTCACCATACGTGAGCTCGCGGCGGCCGAAGCGAATTGCCGGCGCTGAAGCGTCGTTTGCGAAGATGGCCTCAAACAGGTTCATGGTTGAGATTTATAGCGTAAGCGGAAAAGGATTGTCATGGAAGTACTGATCTTCCTGTTGATTGTTCTGACGCTCATAACTCTTATCGGCCACGGTATCTGGGTGGTGATCCGATGGGTTGTGCGCGCACTTTTGGGCACGGAGACGAAAAACGATAAACAGGTCACACGCCTATTTGACTCCGGCAAAGATGCAATCACCGATCTCGCCACCACCGAACGTCAACTCGTTCGTTTCCATCGCGCCGGTAAGATAAACGATGAGACATACCAACTATTGCTGGCGCAAATTCGCGACGAACTCGATCGCCTGCTTGGTAGACAAGCGACTGCGCCTCCGAAACCAAGTCCAACTCGTGCTCCTGCTCCCGCTCCTGCTCCGGTCGCGTCACCGCCACCTTCAGTTGTAACTGCGTCATTCGTCGCCACTGACGAAGAGATCATCATTAAACCAGTGCCGACGTTCAAGGCGCCTGAAGAACCGGTGAGCGCGCCAGCTGCACCGCTAGCGCCGCCGCCACCTCCGCGTACGCGACGTCCATTTTCCGAAGTGCTCAATTCATTCATGGAAGAGAGCAACATTCGTTGGGGCGAGATCATCGGTGGTCTCTTGATCATCGGTTGTTCGACGGCGCTCGTCGTGAGCTTGTGGGCGCAGATATCTCAAATTCCCGTACTGAAGTTTTTGATCTTCACGACCGTCACCGCGATCCTTTTCGGCATCGGTTTGTACACCGAACATCGGTGGAAACTTCCGACGACGAGCAGAGGCATTCTGACGATCGCAACGCTGCTCGTGCCTTTGAACTTTCTTGCGATCGCCGCGGTTTCGGCCGGTAACACTTCAGGCGCCCTCGTAATCGGCAGCGAATTAATAGCGCCCGCAATCTTTCTCTGCCTGGTTTATTTCGCCGGACGTGTGATCACGCCGGGTTGCGCACACATTCTTTCAGCGGGCGTGCTCGGATCTTCGATCGGACAATTGCTCGTGCGTCACTTCGCGGAAGTGGACACATCCCCCGTGCTTTTGATCCTGCTCGGTGCGTTTCCGGTGTGTTGTTACGTCGCTACAGTCGGACTCGCTTTGCGCGTTGTGCTCGATGATCGTGAAATCGATGAAAGTGAAACCACTACGGTTTTCACTGTGCTCGGAACGATGAGCTTTGCGGCCCTCTTGCCGTTTGGGCTGTTGCTCTACAAGTCAGGGCCCATCGGTATGTCGATGATGTACCTCGCGCCTCTCGTCACGTTGTGGGGCTTGCCGATGCTCGCCACCGGAACAATTCTGTGGCGGCGAATCTCGAACAGGAAACTGGTTGCTTCGCGAACGGCAGGCACGGCGCTCGGAATTCTCGGCGTGATGATCGTGCTGGCCGGAATGATCCTCGCGTGGCCAAATCCGGCGAGCATCGTTCCGGCAGCGCTACTCAACTTCGCAGTTTTCACAGTGCTTGCGCTCGCGCTCGAATTGCCGGTGGCCCATGTCATCGCTGCGATCTGTTTTGCGCTCGCGTATGTCGTCACGGGTCATGTTCTGGTCGGAAACATCACGTGGCAGAACCTGCGCGTGATGTCGTTGCTTAACGTGAGTCTTTCGGTCGGTAGTGGCGAGGCACTCGTGGGCGTCTTTGCGCTCTTCGTTATTGCGTCCGAGTGGCTTTCGCAGCGCCGGCGTGAAAGCGAGGGTTTTTACTATCTCGTTTCTGCCTGTTTGATCGGATTCGTAAGTCTGGCGCTCGCGACAGTCTTTGGGCTTACGACTGCGGAACACCCGCCACTC
>DATEWS010000374.1:0-6628 GCA_035257785.1 Pyrinomonadaceae bacterium | reverse complement strand
AAAACCCGGATTCACTTCCAACAGCCGCCCAAAGCTACGGAGAAGTAATCCCGCCGCAATCATCAAAATCAACGATAAAGCCAACTCAAGTATTACAAGCCCGCTGCGAAAACGATGAGTCGCCAGTCCGAATCCAGCTCCGTGACTGCCATCCTTCAAATTGGCGATGACGTCAGGTCGCGATGACTGCAGGGCCGGAACCAGTCCGAAGAGCAATCCGGTGACCGTCGAGATCAAAAACACAAACCCTAAGACGCTCAGATTGATGTGAATTTCATTTAGTCGAGGAATATCTGCGGGAATGAACTGGACTAAAGCTTGTAATATCAACGCGAGCACAATCAGCGCCAGTGCCCCACCAATAAATGCGAGCAGTAAACTCTCCGTAAGTAGCTGAGCCACCAGGCGGCGACGACTGGCTCCGAGCGCTATGCGAATCGCCATCTCTCGACGACGTCCGGATGATCGCGCGAGCATCAGGTTCGCAAGGTTGACGCAGCCTATTAGTAACACCAATCCAACAGCGGCGAGCACGACGAATAGAATCGTTTGCACGTTGCCAACCAACTGCTGGTGTGCCGATAACACGCGAATCGACCAACCCGCCTGTTGAGGATATTCTTTCGGAAATTCTGTCTGAAGATTGGCGACAAGACCATTCAGTTTTGACTGCGCCTGGTTTAAGTCTATTCCGTCCTTCAGGCGTCCAATTGCCCCGGGAAGAATTCGTTGTGCGCGTACCGGTGGACCAAATGGATTGGCTGAGAATCCCGCGGTGGCCCACATGTCAACTTCATTTCGCAGGGTCCTGCCAGGGTGACGAAATTCGGGAGGCATTACACCGACGATCGTATAAAGATCCGTATCAGCATAAACTTTACGACCGAGGATGTTTGGATCACTGGCAAAGAGTCGTTTCCAAAGTCCGTCGCTAATTACGACACCTTCTGCAAAACCCTTTGCCTGTTCCTCTTCAGGGCCGAACACACGTCCAAGTTGAGCGTGGGCGCCCAGCAGTGTGAAGTAGTTTGGGCTAACGGCCAGCAACTCGATTCTTTCCGGTCTCTCAGACCCGGTAAGATTTGCGTCCACCGGCCAGACTGCGGATACCTGTTGGAAGATACCGGAACGCTGTTGCAGATCCTTTAGTTCATCAACCGACAAACCAACATCTTCAATCTGCCGGCCAGTTAAATCGTCGCGAATGATCACGATCTGTTCCGGTTTTGGAAACGGCAGCGGCCGTAGAACGACTGCGTTAACGACACTAAAGATCGCCGTATTAGCTCCAATGCCGAAAGCCAAAGTCAGCACCGCAACCAACGTAAATCCCGAGTTATTACGCAACATCCGAGCTGCGTAGCGGACGTTCTGAAGAAGAGTGTTCATTGCACGGATCCTCCGGGTGACGTGGAATGGTATAGCCGTGTGGTTTTTAAGTTTTGACTAACTAAGAGCTTTAAGACTTCTGTCTTAACTACGCAGATTTCCTTGTTACGTTTTTTTAACCAATTAGTTCTGCGTCCGGGGGCAATAAATCCACAACTCACGGCAAACTCGGAGCAGTTCGCGGCAAAGGCGAGTTGAGATGGTGGCGCAGCATATATAAAGACGCCAGGCCACTAGTCGGAGGTGTCGTGTGAAAATCGGAAGCCACTCACATTTTGAAACGCTCGGGCAGGATGTCAGGTTTGGTCTCAGGGTTCTGCGCAGGAATCCCGGGTTTACACTCACGGCATTGATAACTTTGGCCCTCGGTATCGGCGCCAACACGGCCATCTTCAGCATGATTTACGGTGTGCTGCTGCGCCCCCTCCCATACAAAGACGGACAGCGTCTTGTGGTGCTGAACCAACAGGCTCGTCTCAACAACGTGAACAGCCTTGGCTTTTCAGTCAAGGAATTCCAGGACTATCGCGATCAGAACAAGACGATGGAGTTGGTCGAGCACCACGCCATGAGCTTCATACTCTACGGTCGCGGGGAGCCAGAGCGAGTGCAGACGAGTGTTGTGTCAGCAAACTTCTTCGACGTGCTCGGCGTGAAGCCAATTCTTGGCAGGACCTTCGTTCCAGATGACGAAAAGCCAGGCGGAGACGCCGTGCTGGTGCTCAGCTACAAATACTGGAAACAGAGTTACGGCAGCGATCCCAAGATCGTGGGGAGCGTTTTCAAGATGAACAATCGACCGCACACGGTCATTGGCGTGCTCCCACCGGTTCCAGAGTACCCGTCAGAGAGTGATGTATATATGCCGACTGCGAATTGCCCATTTCGATCCAGCACTGCCGTGATCGACAACCGGCGGGCACGGTTGCTGTCGGCGGTGTTTGGCAGACTCAAACCTGGCGTCGAAGTGGCGCAGGCGCAGGCTGATGTCACCGGCGTCGCGGCAAACATTCAGCAAGCGAACCCCGACGTCTATCCCAGTCACATCGGTTATGCTGCCCAACTCAACCGGCTCGACACGGTGCTCACGCAGGAAGCGCGGCCCACATTTCTGATATTGCTTGGGACAACTGCCCTGGTCCTGCTAATCGTCTGTGCCAACGTAGCCAATCTCAATCTCGCGCGCGTCCTCCAACGACAGTCTGAGGTTGCGGTGCGAACCGCGCTTGGCGCAAGCCGTGGCAGGCTCGTCACTCAGATGTTGACCGAAAGCTTACTGCTCTCGCTCGGAGGAGGAACGTTGGGATTACTTCTCGCATGGATCGGTCTGCCGCTGCTCACGTCGTTCGCCGGCCGGTTCACGACACGCACAGCAGAGATCCAAATCGATTCGTCCGTGCTGCTCTTTACTCTCATCGTGTCTGCATGCACGGGCGTAGCATTCGGAGTGATCCCGGCGGTCTCCTCAGCCTTTGATTCGAGGAAAAGCCTCAGCGTCGCGCTCAAGCAGTCAGGTGATCGCTCGAGCTCAGGCGCGAAGAACCACATTCGCGGCCTGCTTGTCGCGGCACAAGTCGCGATTGCTTTCACTTTGCTGACAGCAGCCGGCCTGATGCTCCAAAGTATGATCAAGCTTCAGCACGTCGATCCCGGCTTCAACCCGGAAAACGTGTTCGTGATGCGACTCCAGCCGAACTGGTCCAGGTTTACCAACAACGCAACTGCGACCGCGCAATTCCGCGACTATTTCCGGCGGCTGCTCGAAAACGTGAGTCAGCAGCCCGGCGTGGTCGACGCGGCCGTGTCGTCAACCTACCCACTGAATCCGGCGGGCATCACGCGTGGTCCTAACACCGTTACGATCCAACTGGAAGGCCGTCCAAAGGATGAAGCAAACGCCGCCGCTCAAGTCGACCCACGTGCCGTCAGTCCCGCTTACTTCCGCGCACTCAACATCCCACTGGTTCGCGGGCGAATGTTTACTGACGCCGACGACGACAAGGCGCCGCGAGTTGCAATCGTGAACGATGCGGCTGCACGGGGACGCTGGGGGACGGAAGATCCAATCGGGAAGCGATTATCGTTCGACAATGGGACCACCTGGATCACCGTGGTGGGCGTCGTGGGAAACGTCAAACAGTACGGCTTAGACAAAGAGCCGGCGCAGGAGATATACGGCCCGATCGCGCAGACGCCTTTCGGCTCATTCCTGGTGGTAAAAACGAGAGGAGCGCCTTTGCAAGAGGCCAGGCTGATGCGTGACGTGGTCCATAAGGTTGACGCGGAGACTGCAATCGATCAGGTCAAAACTCTCCAGCAGGCGCTCGACGATTCCGTGGCATCTCCGCGCGAGACCACGTGGCTGCTCGGACTGTTCGCGATCATTGCGCTGCTTATCACAGCGGCCGGACTCACCGGAGTCATGGCGTTAGCAGTGACCCAGCGAACGCGCGAAATCGGAATTCGAATGGCGCTTGGCGCTACGAGGGTTCGGATCTTAACCATGATGATGCGGCATGCGTTGACGCTGATACTTGTAGGACTCGCGGCCGGGTTGATTGGCGCCCTCATGCTCAGAAAAGTAATCAGCTCACTCTTGTTCGCAACTCCAGGTGCAGATCCAGTGACGTTCGCCGCAGTGGCATGTCTGCTTACTCTCGTAGGAGCGATCGCGTGTCTGATCCCATCGTTGAGCGCTACCGGGATCGACCCGACATTGACACTTCGTAAGGAGTGAGGCTTCATCCACCGATTACGCAGATCGATCCTTGACTCGATGTAAATACTTTCTTACGCGTTGCTCTAATTCATCAGGATATTGATAACCCAATGCCTCACCTACCTCAGTTGCAACACGACGCATCAAGTTTATAGTCTGAAACAAGGCTGTCCAATTCGCCTCTAAGTCTGCACCGGTGTAGGTCTGTTCCAGGTCAGCCCACAGGTCTTGTCGTAGCCGCTGCTTTAAGCCTCGACCGTATGGACCGAGCTTTAGCGACCAATCGTGATCGATCTCGATGCGCCATTCGAGCATGGGGCGCAGATGGTCCTGCTTTAGTGAATTCTCCAGGATGTGTTTGGCTGCCATCAGGTCATCACGCCAAAGAAACTTTGCGACATAGGCGGTATCAAGGAAGAAGGATTCAATCTTGTCCTGGTATTCAGTCTCGGTTGGAGGAACCGGAATGTAGGAGCGATAAGTCGGAGACTTTAAACCAACAGTCAAATTGTCTTTGTCGATTAATACCTGGTAGCCGGCATCGAATTCACTCGGAAGCTGCGGCTCAGCAACGATCTGTTTCAAGAGCTCAACCGGCCAAAGGTTGAAATCGATTTTAAGTCCGTCCTCATACTGCGTGACATAGGCTGACCGTTGGAACCCACGTTCAAGGATGAGTGGGTCGCGATACAAGGCCAGCACAGAGCCAAAAGCATCGAGCCAGGACCGATCCGCAAAAAAGCTGTGGATGTCAGTGAGAATTAATATGACATCGTAATCGGAAAACGCGTCCGTGTGAGCTTGAGGGATCGCGCGAGAGCTCGTGAGAATCGCCGCACGCAACAAAGGCTCTCCTTCACCCCAGGAAACCAGCTTCGCCAGGATATTCGATTCCTGATGCTGTTCGAATGACATGAACGTGAATCCCGGATCAAGTAGGTGTGTTAACCCCAGTTTATTGTTTCACCAATGCCCAGGAAATTCGCAGGTCTAGCCTTTTGTAGCGACCTTGGTGGCCCATCTTTTCCAACTCTCGGACAATTGGGGAATGCTAAGTAAGGTTTCAACTTCGGCGTGATCGCGAGTGTAAATACGAAACACATCGCGGATCGTCATGGTGTGATTTGGTCGCTCGATTATGCGAATCTCATCGCCGGCGCCCACGTCTCCTTCAACAACTATCCGGAGGTAAGATCCGGGTCGCAAGGCCTCGGTGAAGCGGCGCGGAAACAGCTTATCGTTCATTCGTACTCCAAGTCTCCAGCAAGGCACTCTTGGTTCCGAAACTTCAAGCACCGTGCTCCCAATCTTCCAATGCTCCCCGATGAGTGCATCATTAACGTCGATGCCCTGAGTCGTAAGGTTCTCGCCAAAATTTCCGTATGACAGCGGCCGTCCGATCTGTTTCTCCCACCAACGCGTATCTTCGATTGCGTAGGCGTAGACCGCTTTGTCTGGTCCACCATGTGCGCGGCGATCGGCCTGTTCATCTCCGTCAAGATTCACGCCTCTGACGGCGATGCGACCGGTAACGGGATTCTTCCATATCGCACTTTGGACCGCACGTTCCTCATATTCAAACTGACGCGTGCGTCCAACGTTGACTGAAACTATTGTTGCTCCGTTAGCTATCATGCTTTGACACAATTATCCCATTAGACACGACAATTGAGAAACAATAAGGTTAAGCGGCACCATCGAGTTCGGCTAGGGATTCATCCCCGCTTGCTCCAGCTTCGGTAGGTCTGAGATGCGCTCGATCGTGTAGTCGGCAGGTTGATAACCGCTGATCGCTTTAACGTCATGAGCATAATGCCCCTGCCGCACGAAGACGGTCGTCACAAGTTCACCCCAGACGTCTTTAACCGCAGATAAAATACGTAGCTTGTCATCGACCAAAATGTAATGGTCTGCCGGATAGCGTCGTGTCACGTCTTCCAATTCGAGTTCCTTGTGAACATAGATCAGCACCGCTCCGTCAAAAGCCTCGTACAGTCGAGCCTGGCGAATCTTGTGCGGCTGAAAGACGACATCTCCGTCCGAAAGAATTACCGGCAGTCCGGATCGTTTGACGCCTTGAACGACATCAATCGCGTTCGCAAACAGCCGCTCATGAAATGGATAATCCAGCAGGAAATGAGAAACGGTAAGCACATGCAGATCTCGAGGGTAATTCGCGCGGTAACGCTGCAGCGCGCCAAGGTAATCTGCATACCCAACTTCGGAACGCAATTCTTCGAAGATGGACCAGTAACGCTCCTGCCGTTCGTGTCCAACCTCCTGTTCGAGATGTTCTTTGAGGTCCGCAGTTACCCTGTCGTTGTCGAGTAAGGTGTTATCTACATCGAACAGAAAAACTTTATTACTCATGAGTTATTTTGACGCTGTAATCCTTCCCTTCCCAGCGATTCTCTTGTGTCCATAGAAATGTAAACCGGATCTCCCCATCCTGCTGAGGTAAGTGGATGTCTACGAATTCAATACCAAGCTGCGTTGCCGTCGAGCGTGTGTCAGTTGAAC
>DATEWS010000373.1:0-4392 GCA_035257785.1 Pyrinomonadaceae bacterium | reverse complement strand
ACAAAAAGGCACAAAAAGCACATGACAGCTTCCTTTAGCTGGTGTGCTTTTTCTTTTTTGTTTTCATTTAAATCCGTGTAATCTGTGGTTAAAAACGGAGAGACACAATGAGTGAACGCAGCGTTAGCTTCTATCGCTGGGAAGAAATGCCGAAGGAACAGCTAACTGACATGCTCGATCGACGTCTGATTACAGCCGATCGAATGATGCTGGCCCACGTCTACCTGAAGAAGGGCGCCATCGTACCGAGGCATTATCATGAAAACGAGCAGCTCACTTACATTCTCGAAGGCGGCTTGCGATTCTGGATCGGTGAAGATGAATCGCAGGTGATCGACGTGATGGCGGGTGAAGTGCTGCACATTCCTTCGCTGGTCCAACACAAAGCCGAAGCCCTCGAAGACACGCTTGATGTTGACATCTTCAGTCCACCGCGTCAGGACTGGCTCGACAAAACAGACGACTATCTCCGGCAGAAGTAGTTATGGACCTCGGGCTCAAAGACAAAGTCGCACTCGTTGCTGCGGGAAGTCGTGGCCTCGGCCGCGCAGTCGCGGAAGAACTGGCAGCGGAAGGCGCGTCACTCGTGCTTTGCGCGCGTGAAGCGGAAACGTTAAGTGAGACGACAGCAGCGATCGCAGACACTTACAACGCACACGTGCTCGGTGTGCCCGCCGACGTCACCGTCATCGACGACATCAAGCGCGTGGTTGATTCCGGTAACGAACGTTTCGGACGCATCGACATTCTCGTCACTAACGCGGGTGGTCCACCGGCCGGGCGCTTCGATCAGTTGACGCGCGATCAGTGGGAACGTGCGATCAAGTTGACACTCTTGAGCGCGGTTGAGTTGGCGCGCGAGGTGTTGCCCGGAATGAGAAACCGGCGTTGGGGACGAATACTAAACATCACCTCGATCGCAGTTAAGCAACCGGTTGAAAATCTGTTGCTGTCGAATAGCCTGCGGGCAGGATTAACAGGCTTTGCGCGCACGCTCGCGAACGAAGTCGCAGCCGAAGGCATTACCGTCAACAACATCCTGCCTGGTTACACACGCACGGAACGCCTCGAAGAGCTGGCGCAGATGATGGCGGAGAAGCAGGGAATCAGTGCCGCCGAGTTTCGCGGCAAGTGGGAGAAAGAGATTCCGATGGGCCGTCTCGGTGAGCCGCATGAGTTCGCGGCGCTGGCTGCGTTTCTGGTTTCGGAACGTGCCAGCTACATCACCGGCACTTCGATCCAGGTTGACGGCGGTTGGATCAAATCACTGCTTTAAGCTGCGTAAATCCGTGTAATCTGTAGCTAAAAAGGCCACGGATTACACGGATAACGCGGATTCAGAACCCCTGCTCGTCTGCCGATGGTCCATAGATCGCGGGAACTTTCTCACCCATCAAACGCAGGTAAACAGTCATTTGGCCGCGATGATGTACCCAGTGGTTAATCGTGTCCTGGATCATCTCCTTTCGCGAGCCTTCCCAAACGACGTTGCCGCGCGCCAACAACTTCCACGTTGTTTCAAGATGCTCGTCGGTCGTCTTAGCTAACGCGTTACGCGCTTCAGCAGCCGATTCATCCAATGCTTTGATCAGGTCTGCTTTCGTTTCCTTTTGGGGCTTCTTCGTACCCTGGCCTTCCGCTGGAGCGATATCCAACTCATCACGATTGATCTCCATCGTGATCCACGTTGGGATAGTTGCGACCATATCCGCGAGGTAACCAAAGATCATCGATCGCTCGTGTGGTTTCCATTGATACTTTCCATCCGGAACATTCTCGAGCGCTTTGCGTGATCGTTGGACTTCGCGATCCAACTCTTCCCGAAAAAACTCAGTTAGTTTCATTGCCGAACACTCCTCCGAAATTTTGCAAATACGATAACGCTCACGTGTCACATCGCTGTGACGGCAGAAGTTTTTGCCAGTTAGTGTATTATGAATTTTCGTTTATACACCAATGCTTCTCCTACAGCCTTTCGCACAGTCATTCCAGTCGCCGATTGTCCGCATCATTCTCGCTGTTATTGCGATTGGCCTGCTCTACATACTGTGGCGCGAAGTGCGCAAGATTCCCGCGAAGTTGTTGACGCTGATGGCGACAGCTTTCATCGACATGGTCGGCGTGTTGATGATCTTTCCTTTGCTCCCGTTTTATGTGAAGAAGTTTGGCGAAGGCGGGATCAATGTCTTTGGTGTTCACCTCGGCATTGGTTTTATCGCTGGTTTCACGATTGCGTCTTTTACGGTGGCCCAACTGATAAGCGCGCCGATGTGGGGTCGCTTCTCCGATCGCGTGGGTCGCAGGCCGACGTTGCTCATTGCGTTGACCGCATCGGGAATCGCGTATCTGATCTTCGGCTTCGCGAACTCGCTCTGGCTGTTGCTGCTCTCGCGAATCGTGCAGGGCGCCGGTGGTGGAACAGTGGGCGTGATTCAGGCTTACGTTGCTGATTCAACTGCGCCACAGGATCGCGCACGTGCGCTCGGCTGGCTCTCCGCCACGACTAACCTGGGCGTCGCACTCGGACCGGTGCTTGGCTCGTTTGCCATCACACTCGGTAAACGCGATCTCATACCCGGCTCAGCCACGTTGCAGATGGACCATGCAGCGCCCGGAATCATCGCGGCGCTGCTGTGTTTGATAAACATCATCTTCGCCGCACGCTACCTCACCGAGTCGCGCGATCCAAGCGATCACGTTTTAATCGAAGGCGAAAAGAAGTTGACGTCACGTCAGGCGATCTGGCGCGTGGTGTCACACTCGGGCGAGACATCGTCGCGGCTCATCTGGATCTATGCGATCGCGATGGGCGCTTACCAGGGCAGTTTCTCCGTCCTGGCACTATTTCTGAACGCCCGCTTTCAGGTAACAGAACAGACTATCGGCTACTTCTTCATGTACGTCGGATCGATCTCTGTTTTTACGCGCGTGCTGTTGCTGGGACGTATGGTTGACTGGCTTGGTGAGGCGAGACTTTCGCGACTCGGACTGTTGCTTCTCGCAGGCGGCGTGCTGGGCATGCCGCTGTCGCACAATCTTGCGGTGCTCGGCATCACGGTCGCTTTAATTCCCCTCGGAACAGCGTTCACCTTCCCGTGCGTGACAGCGCTGCTCTCGCGCGTGATCAGTGCGCGCGAACGCGGGCTTTATATGGGAATGCAACAGACCTACGGCGGCATCGCACGCGCCATCTCGCCGCTTTTCTTTGGTTGGGCGTTCGATTCACTGGGCGTGTCGTCGCCTTACTTCTTCGCATCAGCATTCATCGTGGCGACGATCTTTCTCAGCCCGCAGCTCTCACAAGTCGCACAAAAACCTGCCCTGTCAACGCAACCCGCGGACAACCGTTGAGGGCTACTCGTTGATATTGTCGAGCCCGGTAAGCTTCCAGCCCGTGCGTGTCTTCTCAAAGTGATAGATCACTACTTCGTTGCCGCCGGCATCCGGACACGCGACGCTGAAGTGTTTCGGATCATCGGCGTCCATTTCCGGTTTGGCTTTGCTGAAACACTTCGCAGCGTCTGTCTGTTCGTTGAACAACTGACGATATCGTTTGGCAAGTTGCGCCTTCGTCTTTATGCTCGGAATGCCATACGACATCTCGATCGGAAACTTCGAGAAACGCGCGATTGTTTCCACATCGCGTTTGCTGACCGCGGTTTTGAACGACTCCCAGAAATCGTCAGTGGATTGGGCTATGGTTAGGAGCAGAAGCAGGGAGAGAGTGGTTATTGTTTTCATAATTGATACAATCCGCTGCCAATACTAAAACGAAAGGTACTTTTTTGCGATGCTCAACAGGTTCGTGATTGCTTCGATCTGCCTGACTGCGGTGTTTGCTTTCGGCAATTGCACTAAGAAGAGTGGACCAGCGCGCGCTGACAACACCGCGGCTCCCGTCGAAGGAGTCGAAAAGGTGAAGCCCGCGCCGGGAACCGGGAACGTGCAGGGAAAAGTTTTGTATGACGGCGCCCCCGTCGAGAATATTGAAGTGAAGTTGTGTGAAACGTTCAGTCGTTTCCTCAGCGGTTGTGGTGGAAAGATCTACACTGCGAAGACTGACAAGGATGGCGATTTTGTAATCACGAACGTGCCGCCGAAAGAGTATGAGGGATTAACGGTGCGCGTGTTTGATACGGATTCTTACGTCTTCGCGACTACGGGAATCGCGGGGATCAGTTCGGCGAAGTACAACGTCGTTGCTGATAAGACGTTGTTCGTTTCACCGACTCACTTGTTCAAGGGTGATTTGAAGATATTGAACCCGAAGGCGGGCAGCACCGTGAGTGGACAGGATCTCGAACTGAAGTGGGAAGCGTATCCGAACGCGGCGTATTACAAGTTCACACTCTATCCTGACAATCATCAGATCACGCCGCCATATATAAACCA
>DATEWS010000372.1:0-3634 GCA_035257785.1 Pyrinomonadaceae bacterium | reverse complement strand
TCAGTCGTGCTGGAGACAAGACGACTGTTGAGGAGTTGTGGGCGAACAGCCTGATGCGAATTCATTTCAGCAACGCGATTCGCGTCGGCGATTTCGTCTACGGATCGAGCGGCGACTTTGGACCAGCGCCATTCACGGCCGTAAACGTCAAAACGGGAAACGTTGCGTGGCGCAATCGCAGTTTTCCACGAGCGTCATTCCTGTTTGCGGATGGCCGCTTCATCATTCTCGACGAAGATGGTCATCTATTACTCGCGACTGCGACCTCGGACGGGTTGTCAGTGACGTCAAAAGCCGAACTACTCCAGAACCAATCCTGGACCGTCCCCTCGCTCTCCGGCAGCCGCCTCTACCTGCGCGATCGGAAAAACATCGTGGCTGTAGAACTTGGACCACAATGACTTTACTCCCAGCGCAGCGCCAGCAGCGGATCGACTTTCGTTGCGCGACGCGCGGGGATGTAGCTCGCAAGTAAGGCAACGAGAGTCAACAACAGCGAAAGACAGATAAACGTCGCCGGATCTGTTGGTGTCACTTCGAAGAGCAGGCTTCGCAAAATCCGAGTCGCGGCAAACGCGCCCGCTAAACCCAAAATCACTCCCAGCACCGTCAAACGCAAGGCTTCTTTCACCACCAGTCCCAGCACATCGCGACTCTGCGCGCCGAGCGCAACTCGAATTCCAATCTCGCGTGTCCTTTGCGCAACTGAGTAAGAGACTACTCCGTAAATCCCGACGGCCGCGAGTATGAACGCGAGCGCCGCGAACATTCCCAACAGTTGCATATAGAAACGTCGCGCGCCGATTGATCTGCTCACGACCGACGACATCGTCGTCACTTTGTCGATTGGTTGATCTTTATCGATCGCCTTGAGCGCTTCACGAATGGCGCCGACGACGAGTGAGGGATCGGATTTGGTGCGCGCAACGATACGCATGAAAGGCCAGGACCGCTGCGCAAATGGCACGTACATTTCCGGCTTCGTTTGCTGATCAAGCCCTGCGTACTTAACGTCGCCAATCACGCCCACTACTTCCGCAACCGGCCTCTTGAAACCATGCTTGATGCGTTTACCCAACACCTCTTCATTATTAGGCGCGAGCTGCCGCGCCATCGTTTCGTTGATCATGACTACGGGTTGACTCTCCGCCGTATCATGATCGTCAAACCAACGACCCTTGAGCAACGGAATGCGCATCGTGCGGAAGTAGTCCTCGCTGACAGCGCGAAAGCTCGCGGGAAAGGTGTGGTCTTCTACAGAGGCCATAAAGACCATGTCGGTTCCGCTGAGTGGCAGATTGCTCGTGCCGCCGGCTGACTCGACACCCGGCGTCGACTTGATGCGCTCGATCAGTTGTTGAAAGAAGAGCGTTTGCTTGCCGGCATCGGGATACTTTGTTTTTGGCAGCACGAGTTCGGCAACTAAAACTTTGTCAGGATCGAATCCTGGATTTACTGAATTCAATTTCCACAGCGTCCTGATCAAAAGACCCGCGCCACACAACAATACGAGCGCCAACGTCACTTCACTGACGACGAGCGCCTTGCGCAATGCCTGCCGCGGCGCCGATGCGCTTCTCGTCTCGCCTTCTTTGAGGCTCTTCTGAAGATCGGGATTGGCAGCGCGCCACGCGGGAATTAATCCCAGCAGAATTCCAGTAATGATCGAAGTTGCGAGCGCAAACAGCAGCACTCGGGCGTCGACCTGCGTGGATTGTAGTCGTGGCAGATCTCCCGGAGCGATCGCGATGAGGAAATCAGTGGACCATGCAGCCAGAGTGATTCCCGCGAGCCCACCGGCGATTGACAGGATCAAACTCTCGGTTAGCAGTTGGCGAACAACGCGCGACTTGCTCGCGCCCAAGGCCGTGCGCAACGCGATCTCTTTTTGTCGTTCGGCGGCGCGAGCGAGAGCCAAACTGGCAACGTTCGCAATCGCAATCAGCAACACAAGCAGCGCCGCACCTCCGAGCATCAACAGGTAAGGTTGGGCCCGGCCCACGAGATCTTTTTTCAACGTCACAACCGTGGTTTTGCCGCTGACTTCTTTCGGATACTGCTGCGCGATACGCGTTGCGATGATTTCAAGATCCGCGTGTGCCTGGTGCAACGTAATGTTTGGTTTGAGTCTGCCGACAACGTCGAGGTAGTGAGCGCTTCGCAGTTGCGCGAGATCTTCAGGTTGTTCAAGTGGGGTCCAAACCTCGACTGGCTCCGATTGAATGGGAAACTCGAATCCGGATGGCATTACACCGACGACTGTGTAGCTGTCGCTGTCGAGCGTGATTTGTTTTTGCAGTAGCGCCTGGTCACCGCCAAAACGACGCTGCCACAGCCCATAACTGATTAGAGCAGTGCGAGCCTGTCCGGGCTTTTCGTCTTCCACCGAAAAACTTCTGCCGATTAAGGGTTTGACTCCCACGACCGAAAACAGATCTGATGAGATCGCGCAACTCTGAACGCGCAGCGGTTCGCCTGCGCCGGTCAAGATAAAACTGCCGCCCGTGTAGCCCGCAACACTTTCGAACGTGTTGTTCTGTTGTTGAAAATCGAGAAGATTCGGAGGCGACACTCCTATTCCGACTTGTCCCTCCGTTTCCTCGATGTGCACTATGCGATCCGGATCGACGTAAGGCAGTGGACGAAGCAACACGGCATTCAGGACGCTGAAGATCGCGCTGTTTGCGCCGATACCGAGCGCGAGCGTGAGCACGCCGACGGCAGTAAACCCGGGTCGTTTAAGCAAACTGCGAACTCCGTAACGAATGTCTTTGATTATCGTTTCCATAATCAAACTCATTCATATCGAAGTGCCACCAGCGGGTCGACTCGCGCCGCTTTGCGCGCCGGCAACCAGCACGCAACCAGGGCGATGATGAATAGTATCGAAGCGACGATAAAAAGGCTTGCTGGATCAGTCCCCTTCACGCCGTAAAGCAACTTGGCCATTTCGCGCAACGACGAGAGGCTTGCCAGATATTGACTCGCGAGCAGGCGAACTAAGACATATCCACCTAACGCGCCGAGGGCCAGGCCCAACAGCACGAGCTTCATTCCCTGCCAGATCACGAGGCGCAGAACATTTGACGACTGCGCACCGAGCGCCATGCGAATGCCGATCTCATTCGTGCGCTGAGCGACCGAGTAGGCCAACACACCCGACAATCCAATCGCCGCCAACAATAGGGCTAACGCGCCAAAGAAACTTAGCAGCCGCGCCGATAGACGTTCCTGGCCCAACGTGACTTGCGAGCGTGCAGTTTGCGAACTGATCTCCGTGACTGGAAGGTTGTGGTCCAACTCGCGCACAGCCTCACGCACCGTACCGGCGAGCGCAGTCGGTTCGCCGGTTGTGCGCAACGCGAAATTCATCGTGCCGATCTCGTCGCTTTCCTGCTGCCACGGCGTGTAAAGCAGTGGCTTGATCTCTTCGCGCTGGCTCATGTACTTGGTATCCGCCACGACGCCGACAATCTCAACGTCGCGCTTGCCATCGATGATTGTGACGTGCTTACCCAACACGTCTTCGTTTGGAAAGAATTTGCGCGCGAACGCCTGACTCACGATCCCGACCCTCGGCCCACGCTGATCATCCTGCGCCGTGAAGCTGCGTCCGCGCAGTAGTGGGATTTCC
>DATEWS010000371.1:0-3148 GCA_035257785.1 Pyrinomonadaceae bacterium | reverse complement strand
GCGCCGAGCCAGTGCGTGGTGTGCGTCAACTCAGGACCTGCAACGCCTGGAAAGAAATACTTCGCGCCGCCAGCAAAACCTGCGACTTCGTGCGGCACGGTTGCGCCGAAGACGATCACGGTGTCGTAGATTCCGGGCGCGAGTAGTTTGTTGATGCTTACCGGCACCGCGTGATTGATCAATCCAGCGGTCAATTCCTGCACGGTGTCACCGCTTAGCTCGCCGATAGTTATCAATTCGTCAGGATCGTCCCAACGATGATCGTATAGGTGTCCCGCAAAATCCGCGGCTCCGATCTTCGAACGCTTCTGCGACTCAGACATCGGCGGGTGCGTCCCCTGGGCCACGAGAGCGTCGAATGAAACGACCCCGCGTTGTGCGAGACAGTCGTTAGCGATCGGGAAAAGCACGTGAGTGTTATCGTCGCGAGTCTTGTCAGGAATGATCGCGAGCACACGCTCGCCAGGTTGGACCACCTCGAGCGCGTCGTGAATGATTTCAGTCAGTGCGGCGAGATGCTTGGCCCCGATCACGTATTCGCTTAATATCTCAGACACTGATTGATCATGAGCTATTCTCGTCTCGAACTCAACGGCAAAGTCGCGGTCGTGGTCGGCGGCACATCGGGTATCGGTCTCGCGATCGCCAAAGGAATGGCGGAAGCGGGCGCGGATGTGGTCCCAACATCGCGTCGCATGGACGTGGTTGAAGCAGCGGCGGCGGAGATCGAGCAACGTGGACGCCGTTCGCTTCGCGTGGCGTCAGACGTTTCTGATCGCGCGTCACTGCAAAACGTGCTCGACGAATCGATACGCGCGTTTGGCAAAGTCGATATTCTCGTGAACTCTGCGGGTCGTACGAAGCGCGCGCCCACAATCGACTTTTCCGAAACCGACTGGGACGACATCATCGACACGAACCTGACCGGCACGTTGCGCGCGTCGCAGATCTTTGGACGACACATGCTCGAGCGCGAGTCGGGCAGCATCATCAACATCGCTTCGCTCTCGACGTTCGTTGCGCTGTATGAAGTGGCAGCGTATTCGGCGAGTAAAGCGGCGGTTGCGTCGCTAACGAAGTCGTTGGCAATCGAATGGGCGCAACGCGGCGTGCGTGTAAACGCGATCGCGCCCGGCGTCTTTCGCACCTCGCTCAATCAAAAACTCCTCGACGAAACCGAACGCGGGCGCGAGTTTCTTTTGCGCACGCCGATGAAGCGCTTCGGCAACGTCGACGAGCTCGCGGGCGCCGCGATCTTTCTCGCCTCGGACGCTGCGAGTTTTGTTAACGGCGAAGTCATCGCTGTCGACGGCGGCTTCCTCGCGAGTGGCGTCAATCAGTAAGCCACAAAGAGGCACAAAAGGCTCAAAAAAAGAAATTAAATCTTTTGTGCTTTTTGTGCCTTTTTGTGGCTATAGTCCATCCCTTGCGTGGCGGACAATCTCGACGTATTGCTTTGCTCGTTTCGTGATCAAAGAACTTTGGGCTTTGACATCAACCAGGTCTGTACCCACTCCTAGAGCGGCCGCCCCGGCTTTGATGAAATCCGCGGCAGTCTTCAACGACACACCACCAGTCGGCACGAGTTCGATCTGCGGCAACGGCGCCTTCAACGCTTTCAAATAACTCGGACCGCCAACAGCTCCAGCGGGAAAGATCTTCACGAAATCGGCACCGGCATTCCACGCCTGGACCACCTCAGTCGGCGTAAGCGCGCCCGGCATCACCGTCACGTCCTGTTCGCGACAGAAAGCAATCGTGTCTAAATTCAACGCCGGACTAACGATGAACTGTGCGCCGCTCGCAATGCACGACTTCGCATCCTCAGCATCGAGCACTGTCCCGGCGCCGACCAGGGCGTCACTCCCAAAGCGCG
Organism: Pyrinomonadaceae bacterium; assembly: GCA_035257785.1. Lineage (GTDB taxonomy): Bacteria > Acidobacteriota > Blastocatellia > Pyrinomonadales > Pyrinomonadaceae > PSRF01. The sequence continues at coordinate 1,272 of DATEWS010000371.1, read as the reverse complement.
CCGTCACTTGCTCGATAACGCTGAACGCATTGGGCACAGTCATCGTGATCTCCAGCACCGAAATCCCACCCTCGCGTATCGCATCGATCGCGCGCATCGCTTCCTCGGTAGTCGTGGCCCGCACCACCGGAATGATCCCGATCTCACGAATCTGTTTAATGACGCCGGCTTTATTCATCAACGTGCCACTCGCGCGGTCCCTCCTTTCATGACGCGCTCAACTTCCGCGAGCGTCGCCATCGTCGTGTCTCCCGGCGTCGTCATGGCGAGCGCGCCGTGCGCCGCGCCACACTCAACAGCCCACTGCGGCCCGCGTCCAGTGAGAAATCCGTAAATCAATCCGGAAGCAAATGAGTCTCCGCCACCGACGCGATCGAGTATCTCGAGATTCTCCCGAACCGGCGCCTCGTAGAGTACGCCTGACGTATAACAAACCGCGCCCCAGTCGTTGATCGTCGCCGTCTTTGCATTCCTGAGAGTCGTGGCAACTACTTTGAAGTTCGGAAACTCAGTTACGGCGCGTTCGATCATGCGCTCGAAGTTATGCACATCGAGTTTCGAATGATGCTCGTCCATGCCTTCGACATCAAATCCGAGCGCGGCAGTGAAGTCTTCTTCGTTGCCGATCATCACGTCGACGAGTGACGCGAGTTCGCGATTCACAGCCACAGCCTTCGCCTGGCCACCGATCGATTTCCACAGCGACTCGCGATAGTTGAGATCGTAAGAAATAATGGCGCCGTGTTTTTTCGCAATCTCCATCGCCTCACGCGCGACGAGGGGCGTCGTCCCTGACAACGCACAGAAGATTCCACCCGTGTGAAACCAGCGCGCGCCTTCAGCGCCAAAGATCTTTTGCCAATCGATGTCGCCGGGCTTGAGTTGTGAAACCGCTGTGTGACCACGATCGGAACAGCCGGCCGCCGCACGCACCCCAAACCCGCGCTCCGTAAAGTTCAGACCATTGCGAACGGTGCGGCCAACACCATCAAACTTCACCCACTGCACGTGCGACTGGTCCACACCGCCCTGGTAGATCAGATCCTGGACGAGACGACCAACAGCATTATCGGCGAGTGCAGTGACGAGGGCGGCATCCATATTGAAGCAGCGCTTCAATCCGCGCGCGACGTTATACTCACCGCCACCTTCCCACACCTGAAAACTGCGCGTGGTCGCAACCCGTGCTTCACCCGGATCGAGACGCAGCATCACCTCGCCAAGACTAACAACGTCCCAACGACACTCTTTCTTCGGCTTGACGACCAAATC
>DATEWS010000370.1:0-2071 GCA_035257785.1 Pyrinomonadaceae bacterium | reverse complement strand
GATGCAGCGAAGTGCGTTGCTGATGTTTACGAGTTGCGGGTGGTTCTTTTCTGATCTGGCTGGGATCGAGACGGTTCAAGTTATGCGTTACGCCGCGCGCGTGATTGACTTGATGGAGCAGTTGGGCCTCGATCCCCCGCTTAAGAGATTTTTGGAAATGATATCCGAGGCCCACAGCAATCGCCCCGAAAAAGGAAACGGCGCGGATATTTTTAAGAATCTGCGGCTCAAAACAGACCATGACTCTCGGTGATATCGATCTGCATCTCTTCGGTGAAGGACGTCACGAAGAGATCTACAAAAAACTCGGCGCCCACGTCACCAAAATCGGCCGCAAGAAAGGCGTTACATTTGCCGTATGGGCGCCGCAAGCTGCGGGTGTGAGCGTCGTCGGTGATTTCAATGGCTGGGACGGACGACAACACCAGATGCAGTCGCTCGCAGCCTCAGGCGTCTGGGAACTCTTCATTCCGAACCTCACAGCCGGTTGCCTGTATAAGTTTGAAATTCGCACCCGTACCGGCCACTCATTTTTCAAAGCAGATCCTTACGCTCAGTACACCGAAGTTCCGCCGGATACGTCTTCGATTGTTTATGCGTCCAACTATAAGTTTCGCGATTCGAAGTGGATGAAAAACCGCGCAGGTCGCGAACACTTTCGGCAGCCACTCTCGATTTACGAAGTTCACTTTGGATCGTGGCGACGAAATCCGGAACAACAAAATCGTCCGCTCACATATCGTGAAATGGCCGAGCCGCTCGCGAACTACGTTACCGAGATGGGCTTCACGCACGTGGAGTTTCTGCCGCTCAAAGAACATCCATATGGTCCATCGTGGGGTTATCAAGTCACTTACTACTACGCGCCTTCTGCTCGTTACGGTGAGCCTGACGATCTTCGTTACTTGATCGACTACCTGCACCAGCGCGGCATCGGCGTGATCATGGATTGGGTGCCGGCCCACTTTCCCAAAGACGCGTGGGCGCTCGGCCGGTTTGACGGCTCCGCGTTGTACGAACATCTCGATCCGCGCAAAGGCGAGCATCCTGACTGGGGCACGTACATCTTCAACTACGGCCGCAATGAAGTGCGCAATTTTCTGCTTGCGAATGCGCTCTACTGGTTTTGCGAGTTTCACGTCGATGGTCTGCGCGTTGATGCCGTCGCGTCGATGCTTTATCTCGACTACAGCCGCAAGGAAGGGCAGTGGGTGCCGAACCAATTTGGCGGGCGTGAGAACCTCGAAGCGATTGCGTTTCTGAAAGAGTTGAATGAAACGACGCATCGCGCGTGTCCGGGAATCATGATGGTCGCCGAAGAATCAACGGCGTGGCCGATGGTGAGTCGTCCGATTTACGACGGCGGTCTCGGTTTTGATTTTAAGTGGAACATGGGTTGGATGCACGACACGCTTAAGTACTTCCAGACAGATCCGTTGTTCCGTGCCGGCAATCACAATGCGCTGACGTTTGGGTTGGTGTATGCGTGGAGTGAAAACTTTATCCTGCCGTTCTCGCACGATGAAGTGGTTCACATGAAAGGCTCGTTGCTCAATAAAATGCCGGGAACGACGGAGCAGAAGTTTGCGACATTGCGCGCGCTCTATGCGTACATGTGGGCGCACCCGGGTAAGAAACTCTTGTTCATGGGCGGTGAGTTTGGACAGTGGCGCGAGTGGACCGAGACTGAAAGTTTAGACTGGCATCTGATCGAAGAACCGCTTCACGGTGGTGTGCAACGTTTGGTTCGCGATCTAAACCGGGTCTATGGACCAGAGGACGCGCTCTGGGAAGCCGATAGTGAAGCATCCGGCTTTGAATGGATCGACGTCGACAACTCCCTCGAAAACATCGTCGCCTTCAAGCGCCGCTCTCAAACCGGCGGCGAACTCATCTGCGTCTGCAACTTCTCCGCCGTCGCCAAGAAAGCCTATCGCGTCCCTCAACTCGGTGATGGTCAATACGAACTCATCATCAACACCGACGCCACAGTTTACGGCGGCACCGACTCCGTCTCTGTTAACGGCTCCGAAATCGATCTCCCACCCCTAACAACCCTCTGGTTCAGGCC
>DATEWS010000369.1:0-4421 GCA_035257785.1 Pyrinomonadaceae bacterium | reverse complement strand
ACTGCAAACCTCGAGCTTTTTGGACCAGGCGAAATCACGGGTTTCGAAGCGCCCGCTGTCATTCGCACGTGGCCACGACCGGATGTTTTCGACGCTGAGACCAACAACTTCCCGCTGATTGAATTCGATCAACCCGATCTGCCGTGGCGTTTTACGCCCGCTGCTCCGGCGGTGAATGATCGTCTTCGCCCCTGGATCGTCCTCGTCATTCTCGAGGATTCAGAGGTCGCGCGAAAAATTCCCGCCGGCTCCAACGGACGACTCTCATCGATAGTCGTAAGCTCGGGTGCTTCGCTTCCGAATCTTGCACAGTCGTGGGCCTGGGCCCACGTACAAGTCAGCGGACAGACGACAGTCACACAGCCACAGACAGCGAATATCCTCGGGACCAACCCTCACCTGATCATCTCGCGACTACTCTGCCCGCGCCGCATGAAAGAGAAGACGGCGTACACCGCTTATCTCGTTCCGGCCTTCGAGCGTGGTCGCTTGGCAGCGCTTCACCAACCCGTTCCGGATGCAATCAAGGGTCTTGATCCGGCATGGACCAACGCAAGCAGTAATGTCGAGTTGCCGGTTTATTTTCAATGGCGTTTCCAGACCGCGCCAAAGGGCGATTTCGAGTATCTCGTGCGTTTGCTTCGCGCACGACCGTTGCCGGCGACCGTGGGCATCCGCGATATGGACGTGAGTGGTCCGGGCGCCGCTTTGCCTGCGGCAGCACCTCACCCTCTGGGACTGGAAGGCGCGCTCAAGTCGCCCTCTACGCAATCAACTGTATGGACCGACGCGGAACGCACAGGATTCATACCAACCCTGCGCGAGCTTCTTAATGCGCCCGCGCGAATGCTGGCGTCAGCGATTCACCGGCTCATCGTTGCGCCTCCGTTGTATGGACGTTGGCACGCTGCACAGGAAACGCTCGAGCCTGGCGAGCGACCAGTGTGGTTCCAGGATTTAAATTCGGATCCTCGCCACCGCACCGAATCAGGCTTGGGCACTCAGGTTGTGCAAGCCAATCAACGACCACTCATGGCCGCAGCGTGGGACCAGGTCGAAGGAATCCTGAAGGCCAACGAAGAGCGACGACAGTTAAAACTTGGTCGCGAAATGACCACACGATTATTCACTGAATTCGTTGTTTCACCCGAACCCGAACGGATGATCTACGTCACCAGTCCGGTGCTGACGCGAATAATGGGGAGCCCTACGACGATCCATGCGCAGATTCAGCAGAGTCCGATCACGAACGCAGTGATGGAACCGCAGTTCCGCCGTGTCGCGCGTCCACTTGGACCATTAGGAAGAAGACAAGGTCGAGCTGAAGGCCCGCGTGTCAGCAATATCCTTGAGCGACTAAACTCCGGCAAATTGAATCCGGCGCCGCCTCCGAAAACACCAGACACACTGACCACCGATGCAAAGGTCTCCGAAGGTTTAGTTCCCGCGTGGGCCACTCCGGACGCATTGAAGTTTCGCAAGCAACTGGTGTCGTGGCTGATCGCGCTTGCCATCATTCTCGCGATAGTTGCGCTGTTTCTGTTGGTTGCCGGATTCGGTGTCGCCGTAGCCGTCGTTGCTGCGGTTGCCGCAGCTGTTTCATTTGGCGCATCGGTTGCGATTCGCAAACAAGTGAGCGACGCGGAAACCAAAATCGCACTTCGTGACGGAAAGTTGACGCCCGCGATCATTCAGAACGCACCGGTGGCGCCGGGTTTCACTCCCGTGGTTACAGCGCCCGACGCTGCTGGACCAGTTGTTCCGACATCGCCACCAGCCGCGACGACAGGCAGCGTCGATAGTCCCGCTGCGCTCGCCTTCAGGCAGGCTGCTTCGAAATTATTTACCGAGCTCAACGTGCCACCCGCACCGGGTTTGGAATTGAAACAGGTGGACCTTACACAAATCCGCGAGAAGATAAAGACGGCGCTGGATCCGCGTACGACTTTCACCGCCGCCATCAAAGACAAAGCAATTTTGGGTTCGGGAATCATCTGGGAACCGGACGATCCTGTCGACGAGATCATGATCGCACCCGACTTTCCGCAACCAATGTATGAACCGCTCGCAGATCTATCACAGGAGTGGCTGCTTCCCGGATTGGACCAGGTGCCACCTAACACAGCGACGCTCGCTTTAACGAATCAAAAGTTTGTAGAAGCTTACATGGTGGGCTTGAACCATGAGATGTCACGCGAGTTGCGATGGAACGAATATCCTACAGACCAGCGTGGTTCCTACTTCCGTCAATTTTGGGATGTCGCAGGCGTAGTTCCACCAGCGGGGCAGATACCTGAAAACTTGAAAGACATTAAGCCGATCCACGCGTGGCGCAAGGCAAACAATCTCGGACAGAACAGCAGCCGGAAACCTTTGCCTGGCGGCGAAGAACATCTCGTCTTACTGATTCGCGGCGATCTTCTCAAGCGTTATCCAAACACTGAAGTCTACGCAGTGAAGTGCAATCTCGACGCGAACAAAAAGCGCGTGCTCGAGGAAGACAAGAGCAAGGAGAAACATCCGATCTTCCGCGGTCGCCTGAAACCCGACGTTCGCTTTTACGGATTCGAGTTGACGAAGACAGAGGTGAAGGGAAGCTCTGACACTACGAAGGATCAAGGCTGGTATTTCGTACTACAGGATCAGCCGGCAGAACCGCGGTTCGGCCTCGACTTTGCTCTGGATTCATTCGGCACCACTCCAGCTTCGCGAGACGATCTCTCGTGGGCCAACCTCGTCGCAAACGAAGCCGAGTTTGCGAACCTTAATTACATTGATCTGAACCAACAGCGACCGGACATCAGTGGGATGGCGGACCGCAAGGGTGCAGCGTGGCACGCTGATGCCGGTCTTGGACCAACCGGCACACACAGTAGTGACATCGCTTATCTAACTCTGCAAAAGCCGGTGCGGATCGCAATCCATGGTTCTGACATGCTTCCGTCATAGTAGGTCATTCTTATGGATCGAAATCAAACTCCGCAGGACCTTGCGCGAAGTGAGTTGAGTAAGAGTCGAAAGACCATCAACGAGCTGCACGTAAAACTCCAAACGGACCAGAAAAATTTGGAAGCACTGCAACGAACCCACGGTGCGCAGGATGAACGCGTCGCGGCAGCGCAACGCACCGTAACCGCAACCGAGGATGCGTTGCAGCATGCGCGTGACCGCGCGGCACTTGCGGACACACGACTGAATGAAGCCATCATTGCATTTCTCGGCAGAGGGATCGAAGCGGATGTCGCGAGGCTGAGCGCTCAGTATCCCATCGTGATGCTGCCCGTTCGTATTGAGACTCGTTTCAAACCTCACGATCAGCGACCTCACTTGTGGGTCCGCATCTACCCTGACGAAATCGTCGCGGACTTTCACGAGCCCGAACTTACCAACGAGGAACTGGAAGCCGGCAAAACATTTTGGAGAACCGCGTGGGACCCGGCCCATGAAGTTGATGCGTGGCGCGCGATCGTCGGTGTTGCGATGTCGCAACGCGCAGCCTGGATCGTCAAACAGACCACGCCGACAAACCTTGCCACACGTCCTGCGGGCGATCCTGACTTTGCGCCGAACATACCAACTCGAACTCACAGTTGGACACGCGCAGCCGAGGCGCACCTGTTACCCGATCGCTGGCTCGTGCTTGCATACCGTGACGGAACCGAGGTTCACCGCGCCCTCAGCCGTCCGATCAGGGAACCACTTGCACTCACGCTTTCACCTACTGTCGATCCGAATTCAGTCCTCGACGTTTCGGGCGACGGACTCGAGCTCGATAAGGATCTGCTCTGGACAGTTGATTTTGATAATGCTGAAGCAGCGGGAATGGCGCTTCGCATCCCGCTAAATGATCAAACCGCGAGTCTTGGATTTAGTCGTCTGTTAGTGTTGGGTGTGAAAGCGACGCTTGGTCCAGACCAGGCGGCGGCCAGCCTCGCATCGCTTTTTGATAGTCATCACTACACTCGCGGCCTCGCGCTTGTTCCCCAGGGCACACCTACCAACAACACCAGCGCCGGATCGTCTGCCTTTCCACCTCCGGATCCTGGCGGCGCCAACAGTTTTCCGATCGAACGCGGTGCGCCACTCGCACATGCGGATTCGGACGGTGGTCGTTTTGCGAGTGCTTTCGGCATACCAATCGAGACGGCAGCACACATCGCAAACGCGGATCTCGATCAACAAACACCTTCCCGTGCGATGGCGGAAGCACTCTGGCCGGTTACGTGGGGCTATTACATTCAATCACTTTTGGCCCCCGCATCGACAAAGTATGATGCCGCCGCGCTGCGCGATCACTACCTTATGAATGTTCGTGCTCGCGGCCATTATCCGGCTTTCCGTGTCGGTAACACACCCTATGGAATATTGCCCGTCAGTTCTCTCAACCGGTGGCGGGATGGATTCAGAGACAGCACCATCGT
>DATEWS010000368.1:0-3420 GCA_035257785.1 Pyrinomonadaceae bacterium | reverse complement strand
ATTCGCCCAAAAAATCTTCGGCCGCTGCTTTCAAACGCTGCAGAACGATGCCCGAGAGTTCCGGCGGGCTGTAATTGCGACTTTGAACGCGGACACGTGCGTCGCCATTGGGTGAATCGACGATCTCAAACGCCGAGCTCTCGCGCATCTTCAAAACTTCCGCAGAGCTAAACTTTCTGCCAATCAAACGTTTGACGGCATAGACCGTGTTTGACGCATTCGTGACCGCCTGGCGCTTTGCGATCTGGCCGACCAATCGTTCACCTTTATCAGTGAAACCAACAACGGTCGGCGTCGTTCGTCCGCCTTCTTTGTTCGGGACAATCTGCACCGTGCCGCCCTCCAGCACGGCGACGCAGCAGTTGGTCGTCCCTAAATCAATTCCGATCGCTTTTCCCATTTATCCATCTTTGCCACAAAAAGGCACAAAGTCACAAAATGTTTTTCTGATTGTTATGCCTTATGTGCCTTTTTGTGGCTCATTTCCGTGTGGCCACTTTCACCAACGCGGGGCGAATAAGTTTGTCGCCGAGTCGATAGCCGGCAACTATCTCCTGCATTACGGTGTCAGGCTCATAGTCGTCAGTCGCTTCGGTCACTACAGCCTCGTGAATATGGGGATCGAACTGTTCACCAACAGCAGGAACTGGCTTCACACCCATCGCCTCGAGCACGCCGTTCAGTTGCTTGTAGATCAGATCCACGCCACTCAGGAAATGTCGAAACTCGTCCGACTCTGACGATTCGACCGAAGACTCAGCTTCCAGAGCGCGTTTGAGATTGTCCAACACTGGCAGGAGTTTCGTCGCCACGTCCGCATTCACGCGATTGTAGGTTTCGCTGCGTTCGCGCTCGACTCGCTTGCGGTAGTTCTCAAAATCCGCCTGGCGACGCTTAAGCTGATCCTTCAGGTCGGCGTTTTCAGCCTCAACTCGTTTTAACTCCGCCCGAGTGGCGACTAACTCAGCCCGATCCGGTCCGCCGCTTTCGTCTCCCTCCAACCCATGTTCATCCAAAGAATCTTCAGCCATGAGATCGTCGATCTCAGATGAAAGTTCCTCGCCCTCGTTGTCGGGATCTAACCTGTCCATCTCGTCGGGAGTGCTGCTCGCAGACTGGCTTTCGTCGTCGGCGTCAGTGAATCTGATTGGGATACGGTGCGAACGCTTGTCGCTTCTGTCTGATGTCATTAGGAAGGATCGAAATTCCAGTTCAACGCGCAGCCGGCTCGCCCAGTCGATGTTCAATCAGCCGCGCCATGTAGTTTACCATAGCCATTATTCGCGCATATTCAATTCTCATCGGCCCAACCACACCGAGCGTGCCGATGTTATCGCTGGATCCAACTCGATAAGGCGCAGTGATCAAAGTGCAATTTTGCATTGAACTTGCCGGATGCTCGCGTCCAATCACGACATGTACGTCGCCCGGATAACTCGCGGCATCGTGAACACATTCATTGAGAATCTTGATCAGCCGCGACTTCTCTTCAAAGGTTCGAAACAGCTCGCGCATCCGCTCGATATCGACGAAGTCGGGCTTGGTCAGGATGTTTGAAGTCCCGTCTACGTAAACGTCGCCGCCGCTACTCTCCTCACCTTCAAGACTGCGCTCGCACAACATCACCGCGTTTTGCAGCAGTCGATCGTACAGAGCCTTTTCTTCCTTCATCAACTCGACAATCTCGGTGCGAATCGCGAGCAGGCTCTTGCCGCTGAATTCAGTATTCAAATAGCGCGCCGTGCGATCGAGATCGTCTTGAGTTAAATCGTCAGCTACGCGAATGACTTTGTTGTGAATGATATTCGCGGTCGACACCAGCACAACCAGGATCCGCCTGTCCGGCAGCAGCATGAACTCAATGTGGTTGAGCCGGTTGTCCGCAAGTGACGGCGAAACAACAATGCCGACGTTTTGCGAGAGTGCCGAGAGTACATGAGACGCAGTTTCCATCAGGCGATCGGGTGACGTATCCGCATCGATGTCGTGCGTCGAGAAGAGGTGGTCAATCGCTTTCAAATCAGTGCGCGAGAGTCGCGCCTCGCCGAGAATGTTGTCGACGTAGTAACGATAACCCTTGTCGGTCGGTACGCGACCCGCTGAAGTATGTGGTTGTTCGACCAAACCAGCATCTTCGAGCTCGGCCATCACGTTGCGAATCGTCGCCGAACTCCAGCCGTAGCCGTGCGCAAAACGATCCGAGAGCACACGAGAGCCAACCGCCTCGCCGGTCACGAGGTGTTCTTTGATCAAGGCTGCGAGCAGCACTTCCGCTCGCGAATCAAGCGCGCCCTTCTCGGTACTTTGAAGATTTGCGGCTCTTCGGGGCATTGGCTGGCAGTATACAAAGTTATCCACGGATTGCACAGATTGCCTCCGATGGGCTTGTTCCCGGCGATCCGGGGATGGCTTTAACCTTTCATATTAAAGGACTTATCGACTTTGACGGCCAGAGGTTGACGCGCCGAGCCCGCGCTCCTTAAGATTGTGTCCCCCGAACCGCTGGTTTGCCTCCGGTTACCGCCATGAGTGAAGTGACCAAATTTTTTGCCGACGCGTTTCGTCATATGGGCGGCAATCGTGGCGTGCCTGCGATTGAAGTTCGTTTTTATCCTTACGCCGGACTACGTCACACGATCCGCCTGCGGTCAGGACGAGTTTACGTGCGGCTCTCGGATATTTGTAAAGACGCGCCTCCCGACGCATTACGCGCGCTCGCGTGGATCCTTGTAGCGCGCCTGCTCGGCAAGAGAGTGCCGACGATTCACGACCGCGTTTATCGAGACTACTCACTGACGCCGACAGTCATGCGTTCATCGGATCTTGCGCGAAGAGGTCGAGGCCGCAAGATGATCTCGACGGCACAGGGTGAGGTTTACGATCTTGATCGAATGTTTTCAAAGTTGAATCGCCGTTATTTCGACGGCGAGATTCCGAAACCGACGCTCACGTGGTCACAGCGGCGGACCAAGAGCATCCTCGGTCATCATGACCATATTTATGACAGCATCACGATCAGCAAAACTTTGGATTCCGTCGATGTTCCCGAATGGTTCGTCGAGTACATCCTCTATCACGAGATGCTGCACATCAAACATCCGGCACGTTTGATCAAAGGACGACGTTATTACCACACGAGCGCGTTCCGTCTCGATGAACGGCGTTTTCCATCTTACGAGCAGGCGCAGAAGTGGCTTGAACGCCTGGCGCGCCTGCGGAGAGTGCCGCGCGCGCGTGCGGCGTAAGTTAATGGAACTATTTATACCCGTTTGAGTGAATATAAGTGAGGTAGGTGGGCTCCTCAATGAAGGGCGGTCTTTCTGGGTTCAAATCCAGGGAGATCGCCCTTCTTCTCTGCGGCCCTCTGCCTTCCTCCGCGTTCTCTGCGTTAAATCGGGCCTTTCAACGCAGAGAACGCAG
>DATEWS010000367.1:0-2179 GCA_035257785.1 Pyrinomonadaceae bacterium | reverse complement strand
AGCGTTGTTGCAGAAGTAGTTGTACGAATCCGTGATGTGCGCGATCAACTGGCCGAAGGTGCGCACCGTATCGACCGGGCGGTAGTTGTACTTTTCTGCCGGGACCATATCGGCGGCCTTTGTCACCCAGCCGTTGACTTCGTTAAAGCCGTTGCGCAGTTCGGTGGCGACGTCGGGAGTTTTCTCCGGTGCTGTCTGGCCGAAGCTCGATGCTGCCGGCACAATCAGGCAACAGAGGATGAAAAGCATTCTGAGTTTCATAGATGGGTCTCCTTTTGGCGGCGCATCCTAAGCCGCGAAGTGACGAAATGGCAATATCTAATACGTGAACGGTCTGAATCCTGAGACGAATGGGCCTGAATCTACTGCGATACGACGTTGTTCTCCTTGCACATTTTCGTCAGACAACCCATCTGTAGTTCACGCACGCGCTCCGCTGAGAGCTTCCACGACTTCCCGTGAATCAACGCATAGATCAACTCGCGTTCGATTTGACCCTGGAACTGCGCATCGGCTTCAGCAACGCGAGTGCGCCATTGATCCTGCCAGCGTTTCAGACGCGCTTCGAGTATCTTCTCATCACCCGCTGAACCGTGTATGCCAATCAAGTAAGCCGCATGGCTCGCCATCGGGGCATCGTCTGATTCCATCAACTTCTTCAACAACTTGCCAATCGCGTCCGAGTAATAAAGCGCGGTTAGGTCCGAAAGTATTTGCGGATACTCGCCAGGCTTCAAATCTGCCACTGCCTGTTCGATCAACGGCATCGCTTCGCTTTCATCGTGCTTCGCGAAATAGGCCAGCAACCCGGGCCGCGCGTCTCGAGGCAGGTTCGCTCCCATGTCCTGGTACAGCTGCATTAACTCGCGATAAATCCTGTCCGTCGCAAACCGTGCGAGCAACTGCGTCTTCGGTCTCAAAGCGATCGGATCGCGATTCAGTTTTGACTGCGTAAACAAGCGAATCTGCTGCATCAACGCCGCATCAACTTCCGGCAACGACTCGTCCTTCAACTTTCCTAGCGTCTCCACGTCGAGAAGGGAATTGGGATTATTAATCTCCGCAACAACGTACGAACGCACGTCATCCGGCGCCATTTCGAGTAACCGCAGCAAGGCGGTCTCGTGCATGTTCTTCTCTCCCATGCCCTTCGATGTGAGCATCTTCTTTAACGAAGGAACCAGGATTGGATCTCGGAGTCGATCCCAATAGACGCGCAGCAGCCACTCCTGGGTGAACGGGTCCAACGTTTCAAATTGTTGGACCAATACATTGCGCGCTTCACGTATACCCGCGCTGTCAGACTGAACCTTGTCCGGCATGGAAGTGAAAATGGTCGTCGCTGTCGTCGTGAGGCTGTTACCACTTCGCTTTCCTAAACCTGCGGCCAACTCGGCGAGGTAACCTTCGCGAACCTCTCGGTTCCGTGGATCTTCATCGGGCTGCAACAGACCAATCGGTGGTCCAACCCGTGTTTCACTGACGCCATAGTTGAGCAGTATCTTCAATCGAATAGCCGCATTCAACATCATACTCGTCACCGGAACGCTGGGATCGTGCATAGCCACCTCGACCAACCTAAGAACCAAAGCGCGGTTCCGCGCGATAAACAGGCCCCCATGAAAATGTCCACTCCCGGTTTGTCCTTCGATGAAGCGGCGGACCTTCTCTCGTGTTGATGGATCACCCATGAGGTATGACAACTGCTGCGCGATGGTCTCACCAGCACGAACGTCGCGACTCGCGCTAAGAAGATCAGAAAGACGTTTCACTTCCTTCGCCTCGTCTTCCTCGCTCATCTCCTGTAGTTCGAAACTGACCGCATTCGTCGTCATGGTGAACACTTCACCGGAGAAATCCTTTGACGCCTTCTTCACACGTGTTGTTGTGACACTAATGGAGTAACGACCGGGATTATCAAAGCGCAACGAATCATTAAGCACGATCTCCAATCGCCGCGGTGAACTGGTCAACTTCTCATAACCAAAATAATCACGCCCGTACAGCTTGTTATCCATGAGTTCGCGGTACCAATATGTGATTCCAGTCTCCGGAGAGATGAGCACCTTATCTGACCGCGGATCATTTCCCTCCGCTGTGTTTTCGAGCACGTAACCTTCACGGTCAGCACTGAACTCCAACACGATCTTGATCGGCTCACCGATGCGATAGACCGACT
>DATEWS010000366.1:0-2734 GCA_035257785.1 Pyrinomonadaceae bacterium | reverse complement strand
AGATCTGATTCGCGGCCATTCGCGTTAATCTGCGCTAAGTAAAACATGCCAATCGGAACCGCTTTTCACGAACGCACCTTTCCGCTCTGCGAGAGTCTGAGTTACCGCGAGTGGTCTGGTTACTACGCGGTCAGCTCTTATGAGCCCCATCACGAACATGAGTACAACGCGATTCGGAATGCGGCGGCGTTGATCGATATTTCGCCGTTGTTCAAATACCGGCTCACGGGAAAAGATGCGACGCGACTCGTCGATCGCATCATCACGCGCGATATGCGCAAAGTCGCGGTGGGCCAGGTGGTCTATACACCATGGTGTGATGAGCGTGGGAAAGTGATCGACGACGGCACCGTTTCTCGTCTCGAAGAAAATGCTTATCGCTGGACCGCGGCCGATCCGAGCCTCCGCTGGTTTACACAAAACGCCGCCGGAATGGACGTTCACATCGAAGACATCTCTGAAAGTGTTTCCGCGCTCGCACTGCAAGGCCCAACTTCGGGCCGGCTGTTGAAGAGCCTCGTCGCAGGCGCCGACATTGCGAACCTGAAATACTTTCGCGTGACGAAAGGCAGCATCGCGGGCGTGGAGGTCGAGATTTCGCGCACCGGATACACTGGCGATCTCGGGTACGAGATCTGGATCGAATCGGAGAAGGCCGTCCGCGTTTGGGACGCGTTGATGGAAGCAGGTCGTGCTTTTGACATCCATCCGGCCGGGATGCTCGCGCTTGATGTGGCGCGCGTCGAAGCGGGGCTGTTGTTGATCGACGTTGACTTCAACAGCAGCAAGAAAGCCCTCGTTGACGAGCAACGATACTCGCCGTTCGAAATGGGTCTCGGTCGCCTCGTAAACCTCGATAAAAATCGTTTCGTGGGCCAGGCCGCGCTCATCGAAGAACACAAACGCGGGCACGCGCGCGAGATTGTCGGTCTCGAGATCGACTGGCCACAGGTCGAGAGTCTTTATGAAGCCGTTGGTTTGCCGCCGGCTGTTTCACCCATGGCCTCGCGAGTCGCCGTGCCGGTGTACAAAGAAGGCATGCAAGTCGGCAAAGCTACGACGACGACGTGGTCACCGACACTGAAGCGAATGATTGCACTCGCAACTGTCAACCGCGGCTACACTCGACCGGGCACACGCTTGCAGTTTGAAATCACAGTCGAAGCCGTGCGGCATCAGGTGCGAGCCACGGTCGTGAAAACGCCGTTCTTCAACCCCAAACGCAAGACAGCAACACCGATCGCATGAACTCGTTACTCAAGCAGATCGTTAATGACTACGATCCGAACCTTCCTCTCGATCACGCCTCAACAATCCCGTCTTCGTGGTACACCAGCAAAGACTTCTACGAACTCGAACTGAAAACTGTCTTCTCGCGCTCGTGGCAACTCGCCGGACGCGTGGACCAGGTGCGCGAGCCCGGGGATTACGTCACAACCGACATCGCAGGTGAGCCTATCGTAATCGTTCGCGGAAATGATGGCGTGCTGCGCGCGTTCTTCAACGTTTGCCGCCATCACGCCGCCGCAGTGATGACTGAGCCGCAAGGCAAAGCAGCGCAGCTTCGTTGCCCGTATCACGGCTGGACCTACTCACTCGAGGGTGAGTTGAAAGGCACGCCTGACTTCTCAGGTGTGTGTAACTTCGATCGCGCCCAGAACGGGCTCGTACCGGTTGAATTTAGCGAATGGGAAAACTGGCTATTCGTCAAATTGGACTGGGGTCCATCGTTGCGCGATTTTCTTGGCGCCGATCTGATCGCGCAAACGAGTGGGCTGCAACTCTCCGATCTGCACTGGTTCGAACGCCGTCATTACACCTTCGACTGCAACTGGAAGGTGTTTGTCGATAACTATCTCGACGGTGGCTATCACGTGCCTTACCTGCACAAAGGTCTCGACAGCGTGCTTGACTACAGCAATTACATGATCGAGAACGGCGCGCATCATTGTTTGCAGTGGAGCCCGATTGTTAGCGAAGGCGCGGAGGCACAAACGGGTGCGGTGAGGAAAGGCGACCGCGCGCTTTATTACTGGATCTACCCGAATTTCATGATCAACTGGTATGACGGCGTGATGGATACGAATCTCGTCGTTCCGCGCGGTGTGGACCAGACTGAGGTCATCTTCGACTTCTACTTTCCGGATGTGCTGAATGAAGAGGCGCGACGTGCGAGTGTCGAGGTGGGACAACGAATTCAGGATGAGGACACGGCGATCTGCAAGTCAGTGCAGCGCGGATTGAATTCGCGCGCTTACGAAATGGGGCGGCTGTCAGTGCGGCGTGAAGCAGGTGAACATCTGTTTCATCGTTTGCTGCACGCGGACGTCTCTGCGTAACTCTGCGACCCCTCTGCGTTGAAAATAATAGTTGACGCAGAGAACGCCGAGGGCCGCAGAGAGCGCAGAGAATAATTATTAGATATGAAGAGTCACGGCCATCTGCTGCGGGTGCTCGGCGTTGGGTTCGGATTGGCCGTGATTATTGGGAACACGATCGGCGCGGGGATCTTTCGTGGACCGGGTACGATCGCGGAACAATTACCCGCGCCCACGCCGTTCCTGCTGGTTTGGCTGGCGGGCGGACTGTATGCGCTGCTCGGTGCGATCTCGTTGGCCGAGTTGGGCACGATGATCCCGCGCTCCGGCGGTCAATACGTTTTCGCACGTTACGCGCTTGGTGAGTACGCGGGATTTATCGTCGGTTGGAGTGATTGGATCTCTTCGTGTGGTTC
>DATEWS010000365.1:0-4217 GCA_035257785.1 Pyrinomonadaceae bacterium | reverse complement strand
GGAGCCAGTTGTGATAGTTGGCTACCCCCGCATACGCGAGCGCGTATCTCGGATCGAGCGCGATAGCCTGCTGGTAACAAACAATCGCGCGCGCGAATCCTTCTTCAGTAAACGTGTTCCAGTAGAAACGGCCGCGCAGGTACGCTTCGTGCGCTTGCGGATTGTCGGTGCCGCGCTTGGCCAGGCGTATCCGTTCGTCCACAGTCAAATGCGGCACGATTGCTTCGGCGACGTGGTTCGAAATCGTATCTTCGAGTCGGAGAACGTCCGTAAACTGTTCGTCAAACTGTCCGGCCCACGCAGTAGTCTCGTCGCGAACGTCGAGCAACTGGATCGTGACGCGAATGCGTTCTCCGGCGCGTCTGATTCTGCCGTCGAGAACAAACGTGACGCCGAGTTCGCGTCCGGCGCGTAACGGATCTGCGTCGGCTCCATAACGCAACACGCTGCTGGTTGGTCTGACTGCAAAACTGCGAATCGCACTGAGCCGTGTGATCAGAGCATCAGCCAAACCGGTGCCGAGATAATCAGGACTACTCTCCGGCTGGTTAAGATCCATGATCTTCATCGGCAACACGGCCAGTGAATTCTCGTTTGAAGCATTGGGCCGCATCACGAGACTTGCGTGCGGCGGATCAGGCAGATCGGAAATCGGCCGGCCTTCGAGATAACGCGTGATGTCGTCGCGCAGATCAGCGGCGGTTTGATATCGCCACTCAGGCTCTTTGCGCAACGCTTGCAGGACGATGTTGTCGAGATCTCCGGCGAGTGCGCGTCGCAACGATTCGAGCGTGCCGCCCCGCGTCGTGTAAAGCTGTTTGAGCGTCGTCGCGTCGTCGCCGGTGTTAAGACTCGGCAAGAGATCCTCAGCGCGCGTGATGATGATGCTCGGCGGCGCCGGCGACTCTTCGCAGATCACACGTGCGATTTCGTGCGGCGCGCGGTTAAGGAGTCGATAAGGCCGGTGACCGGTCAACAACTCGTAAAGTAAAACGCCGAGTGAATAGACGTCGGTAGTCGGCGTGGTCGGCGCACCTTGCACTTGTTCCGGCGACGCGTATTCCGGAGTCATCAAGCGCATCGCCGTCGCTGTTGGATCGTGCGTGATGTCGCCCGCGATCTGCGGATTGAGTAACTTCGCAATACCGAAGTCGAGTAGTTTCGGAATGCCCGCTGAAGTTACGAGCACGTTTGAAGGTTTGATGTCGCGATGGACCACCTGTTTCTGGTGGGCGTAGTGAACTGCGTCACAGATCGAGCGAAAGAGTTTGAGACGCTCGGTGACGTTGAGTTGGTGACTGTCGCAATAATTGTAGAGCGGCTGACCCTCTATGAACTCCATCACGAAGTAGGGCAGTCCGTCTTCAGTCGTGCCGCCGTCGAGCAAGCCGGCGATGTGTGGATGGTCGAGCGCGGCGAGTATCTGGCGTTCTTTGCGGAAGCGACGGAGGATGAAATCGGTGTCCATGCCGCGCTTCACCAGTTTGATAGCGGCACGCTTGTTGAACTCGTTGTCCGCGCGCGAGGCTTCGTAGACGGCGCCCATTCCCCCGCGTCCGATTTCTCTTTCGATTCGATACGAGCCGAGCCGGCGCCCGATCATCGGATCCTTATCTTCGACAAACGACTCGAGCGCACTCAATTCAGTATTGCCGTAGATAGGTTCGTCGAGTAGTTCACCTGCACTGTCGTACTGGGAAAGCAGCGACTCAACGTCACGCCTGAGTTCCGTATCCTGAGCACACACGTCTGACACGTAGCGGTTTCGATCTTCCGGTGAGAGATCGAGCGCCGCCTGGAAGATTTCTTCAACTTGTCGCCAGCGTTCCGGGGTCATTTAACAGCGAAGTACTACGCCCAATTCAGAAACGGGAGCAGCAAGCAGGAGCAGGTTTAGGACGTTCCTGCTCCTGCTTGCCGCTCCTGTTCCTTACTGTCGGAAGGATTTACTGCGTGCATCAATTGTTTCTTTGCATTTCTCCATGAAGCCAGGCTTTTGCCAGGCGCCAGTGACGTTTGATGGTTGTGGGAGTGACGCCCAAAACGTCTGCTGTTTCTTCAATGGAGAGGCCGCCGAAATAGCGCAACTCAACCATACGTGCTTTCTGTTCATCGAATGTCGCCAGAGTCTTCAGTGCGTCGTCGAGCGCGATCAATTCAGCGCTTCGCTCGACTGCTCGATCGATATTTTCGTCCAGGGAGAGTTTTTGAAAGTCCTGGCCGCGTTTTTCTGCGTTGTGCTTGCGCGCATGGTCCACCAGCAGGCGACGCATAATCTGAGCGGCGACTCCGAAAAAGTGGGCCCGGTTTTGCCAGTTTACCCGCGACTGATCGATGAGCCTCAGGTACGCCTCGTGCACCAGCGCGGTTGGTTGCAGAGTGTGGTCGACCCGTTCGCGCCGCAAATAATTTGCCGCAAGCTTTCGCAGTTCATCGTAGATGACGGGTAATAAAAGATCAACCGCAGCCCGATCGCCGTTGGAGAGCTCGATCAGCAGGCGAGTTATGTTATCCGAGGGGTTCTCACTCAATCGTTAAACTCTCCGTAGTTTTAGACTTAGGGTCCATTAGTATAAGACGAACATAACCGTGCGCGGTAGGTCTAGATGACCCGATTCCCGATTTGTTTGCGCGTTACTGGTTGAAGTGAATTTCGGGAGACTTCAAGAGGTAATTATCATGCAGGCTTTAACTGGAAAAATCAGCAGTTTGGTAACACGGATGTTTGGTTGTTGGCATGCGGAGCTCAGCCGGCCTTTCTCGCGCGGGGGGCGCGCTTACAGAAAGTGTTTGAGCTGCGGTGCGCAACGACGATTCCATTTGGGCACATGGGAGATGGAAGGTAAGTTTTTTTACAGCAACTAACAGAACGAGTTATTTTCGCGCAAAGGCGCAAAGGCACACGCAAAGTCGCAAGGAAGAATCTTTTCCGACTTTGCGTCTTTCTTTGCGCCTTTGCGTGAAACTATTTCTGATTCAATTGTGTAACCTGCGTGAACTTCTTCCCCTTGTCAGAATAGATATAACTTTCACGGGCCTTCACCACCAGATCAGATTCAGTAACTTTCACTTTTATTTGTCGTCGATCTCCATCTTTGCCGGTTGTCGTCGGGTAATAGCCGAGACTGTACAGGCGGCCTAACTCTTCAGCGATCCACGTAAACGCCTGAGCGATTCCAAACATCGAGTCGCCACTGTAAAAACGACCGCCGGTGCCGTCCGCGAGTTCGTGCAGGTAAGCGACGGCTCTCTTGTACTCCTGGTCACTTGAACCACGCGTCGCGCTGGGCACTGGACGCCCGGGTATTATTATCGGCACACGACCAACAACCGTGCCACGGCCGCCGGGTATCGGTAGTGCAACGCCATTTATGCCCGACGTATTGTAGTCGACTGAATAGATCGGCGCGTCAGATTCTTGCGCTAAACGCACTGTACTCTCGTAGGAAGCCCAGCGGCTCGTAGTATCGACGCCGTCAGTAAAGAGTACGAGTGCCTTGCGACCCTGGATCTTGGCGAGTTGTTTCTTCAGGATGTCGTCGACGGCGTCGTAAAGACGAGTGCCACCGCCGGTCCGAGTGCGACGAATTGCTTTTCTGATCTCCTCACGATCTGTGGTGGCTTTGCACTGCACTTCTATGCGATCGTCAAACGACATCACCATCACGCTGTCTGTTTCCTTCAGCTTGTCGACAAATTCCATCGCCGCCTTTTGAATGTCCTCGAGGCGAAGCTGTGTCGAGCCGCTGGTGTCAATTAATAGGATGACGCTGAACGGCGCATCGGTCGTGGCGAAGTATGCGATCTTCTGCTCGACGCCGTTTTCAGTGATGTGAAATTGGTCGCGGCGGAGCAGGGGAACGTAACGACCGTAACGATCCATAACGGTCACCGGTACGGTTACTAAAGCCGTATCAAAGCGAACGACGTCACCTTCGATAGTCTCGCCACCGGGAGTGACCTTCGACTCGTTTATGCCGGTGTTTTCAGGCTTCGCGGGTTCGGTTTTCGTCTGTTTCGGTTCGGCGGTTTTACGTCCGGACTGGGCGTAGAGAGTGAAGGGAAGTAAAGAGACACTCAAAAGCACGAAGAGCGGCAGTTTGAATCTGGTCATAAAAAGTCCTGGACTGGAAGTGTGCTGCTTTCGGGAGAGTGTGCTGGGATAGATGTTCTAAGGACCCAAAGGGTTTTCTCTGCGACCTCTGCGGCCCTCTGCG
>DATEWS010000364.1:0-5356 GCA_035257785.1 Pyrinomonadaceae bacterium | reverse complement strand
TAGCGTCGGGTCAGTCTCTCGCTAACACCGACCCGACGCTACCGCGTTGCGGTACTGACCCGATCCACTGTGATTTTTCGAGCGCTATGACAAAAATGTCCTGCTAGCGCGAGGAAATGTCCTGATCTGATCCGCGGCCAGGTTTGAAAACGCGCACATCCATCTGATGCTTGCGAATCAACTCCCAAAACGCACGGCGGTTTTTGTTTGCTGCCTGCGCGGCTTTGCTGATGTTTCCCTGGTGAGAAAGAAGCAGGTTCTGAATGTATTCCTTTTCAAACTGCTCGACCACTCTCGCTTTCGCCTCCTGAAACGACTCTTCCTCGAGACGCGTCTGACTGACCGGCAGAACGATGTCCGCCTGTTCGATCGTCGAAGTCTCGCAAAACATGACTGCACGTTCGATCGCGTGTTCCAGCTCGCGCACGTTACCGGGCCAATCGTAGAACGTCAGCTTTTGCAGTGCCTGCGGCGCGATTCGTATCAGTCTGTCAGCAAACTTCGCAACGAAGTGTTGAGCTAATGTCGCGATATCCGCGCGTCGTTCACGTAAAGGCGGCAGCGTGATTGAGAGCACGTTCAGACGGTAGTACAGATCCTGACGAATACGCCCGGTTCGCAACGCTTCTTCGAGTGGCGCGTTGGATGCCGCGAGCACCCGCACGTCGGCTTGTCGAACTTTTGACGAACCGAGACGCCGGTATTCTTTCTCCTGAAGAAAACGCAGCAGTTTGACTTGCGACATTGGAGGCAAGCTGTCGATCTCGTCGAGAAAGAGCGTGCCTGCTTCTGCTTCCTGGATCAGGCCGGGCTTGGAGCTGTTTGCTCCGGTGAATGCACCGCGGTCGTGTCCGAATAGTTCATTCTCCACGAGCTCCGTCGGAATCGCGCCGCAGTTCACGGGGACAAAAGGCCGCGATTTACGTGGGCTCAGATAGTGGATTGCCCGGGCACACATCTCTTTTCCGGTTCCAGTTTCACCGCAGATCAAGACGCGACTATCACAACGCGCAATGAGGGGAATCTTCCTGATCTCGGCGAGAAAGTTCGGCGCCTCGCCCACCAGTGACTTTAATCCGACGCGTTCCATCAAGTTTCTGATCGTGCTCGTGCGGCGTTCCAACTGTTCGAGTAGCCGCCAAACTCTCGGCAACGTGTCGCTGACTCTTAAGGGTGGTGTGATCAAATCAGACGCGCCCTTGCGCAGTAATTCGAGCGTGTCGACGGGTCCTAGTTCGTCGACTACAACGATGATTGGTACGTCTGGTTGTTCTTTCTTAATTGATTGGATCAGTGCGCCGCCTGATTCTGCATGTACGGGTAACAATAGTAGAAAGAACAGCGACGCTTGATCGTCGCGATCAAGACTTACATGCGCGGGATCGACAACGATTTCACGTCTTAATTGATCGCCGACGCCTGCGGAAGCGAGCATGGATTCGAGTTGTTCGCCGGTACTATCCTGAGGATTGCAATCGATTAAGACGAGAGTATTGCTCATCGGGAGATCCTTCTCAGCGGGGGACTGAGGACAGAAATAGCGAGACTTCGTCCCTGGTTCGATTACCGACGACGAGTCGGGTTTCCGGATGATTGCCTGTTGCTACGAGCTACCGAATGTCGAGGTTGTCGGTGCGGAAAGCGTGTTTAGGTTGTGGCAATCCTGACTCTGGTCCGTTGGTGAGGCGGCATTATAGCAGGGGATGCAAAATGTGCCAGAAGAATTTTCGCAATTGGTCCACCTCGTCATCAATTGGTATTGGCTCGATTCGGTTTCGAAAGTAACGCCGAAGGAGTTCGCTAATTAATCTCGTTGACTTTAAGACCCGGCTGGCGCTAACGTTTTCTCAACTTTTTCTGAACCTCAACCAAAGGAACGACAAATGATCGAGCCACTAAATGCAGTTGTCGATATCTCTCATCACAACGGAAACGTGAACCTCCAGCTTGCCAAGGCTGACGGCATCATCGGCGTTATTCATAAGGCGACGCAGGGCACGACCATTGTCGACCCGATGTATCAAACTAATCGAACGCAGGCTGCGAACGCGGGACTACTGTGGGGTGCGTATCACTTCGGAACCGGCGGCGACGGCGTGGCGCAGGCGCAACACTTTCTGAACGTCGTCGGAACTTTCGAGAACACTCTGCTCGTCCTCGACTTCGAACAAAACACCGGCGGTACCAGCATGTCACTCGCAGACGCTCGCGCGTTTGTTACGGAAGTTAATCAGGTGACCGGCCGTTATCCCGGGTTTTATTCCGGCAGCTACATCAAACAGTTGCTCGGCAGCGCGGAAGATCCGGTGCTCGCGCAGTGCTGGTTATGGCTGCCCGAGTATGGTCCAACACCAGTCGTCCCGGCGAACTGGCACACCTGGACCATGTGGCAGTACACGGATGGCAATTACGGTCCGCAACCACACTCAGTCAACGGCATAGGCAACTGCGACCGCGATAAGTTCAACGGTACCGAAGATCAACTGCAAACGCTTTGGCTGACTACGAGCTGAAACAGCCTAAGCTAGCGATAGACCTTGCCGTTCCAGCGCAGGATCTTGCGTGAGAGGGTGTGGCCGTTGTCGTCGATCTTTCCGTTTGCATCATCGATGTAGATACTGAAAGTCGGCGCGAGTGTTTGCCCTCGCACGATCTTCAGCGGCGTTGATGCTGGAGTTGCGTTGAATAACATCGCCGACGAGATTTCATTGGTTGGTCCATGCTCGCCGTTGAAGAGATTTTTCGGAACAGCATGATTAGTTTTCGGATCGATCGTGAAGTAGTAATTAGTCAAACTCGGATTTAGACCACCACTCCAGGTCGAGACTTCGATGACGTCTTCGCCGTTGAGTTTGGCGAAAGCGAGGTTCACAGGATTGTCAGCGCGAGAGAAAAAGCCGTCCAGCACCTGCGTTACAAAAACTCGCCCACCATTGCGATAAAGTAAGAATCCATTCGCGCCGCCGTACTCCGTTTGATAACAAGGATCGGGTATCAGCATGAGGCGAATGCGATCGCTTCCAAACAACCAAAACAGGTACTCATCACCGAGAAAACTTCGTCGCTGATCGCGCGTGAGTGTTCCCGCCTTGCCGGCGAACTCACAAACGCCGAGGTCGACAACATCCGCCGCCCACCACGCGGGTTCGTTGAACAACGACAGTTCTGAAACGAGCGACTTGATCGCCGCGACTCTCGCCGTGAGCTTGAGTATCTTTTCGTCGTAATCGTTCAGATTGTCGTCACACTGATAGTCAAGGTTCGGTCTTGGTTTCAACGCTCCGAGTGTGGCGTTTTTGCAGACGAGCGGCTTCGATCGTTGCGCATAAGCAGGCGACAACAAGAGAAGGATGGCTATAACAACGCGCATGGGATCGATTCTATTCCGGTGTTGGCCCAACTTGAAAGCAAATCATGACAATTCCTCAAACATTTCGTCTGCCATCGTACCGAGTTATTGCATCAAACTCTCATTAGATCCTCCCACCCTCGGATTTACTTGGGAGAACTACTTTGAAAGTACTGAAGTACATAAACGACGCGACCGCGCAGAGCACCTCCGAACTCGAGCAGCGCGTGCAACAACTAACTCTGCTGGCCAAAGCTCTCGCAAGCGAAATTGAAACGCTGCAAACTGAACTTGCTATCGATCGCGACTTCGACAAACAAATCGTTCTCGATAATGACGGCATCGACTTTTACGTCGAGGTTGAGCGGTATGAGATTGAGCTGATCAAAAGCGCGCTCAACCGCTGTGGCGGCAATCAGACGCAGGCGGCGAGACTCTTGCACATGAAATCCACGACGCTCAACGCCAAGATGAAGCATTACGGACTTAATCCCGTGCGCACGATCGCGTTGCACCACTCGTCTCATGGATGACGTTTACAAAACTTTACACTGCAACACGCGCGTGAAACTTTACGGTTTTGGATCGACTCAAACCTTTGGATGGATAACTCCCATTTAAATGGTTATTAGAAAGTTTTCCGGGGGTTGCCTGCGAAGCTTTAGTCCAACACGTGTGCGCCTTTCCGCCTGGCTCAATCCAAGCCAGTTAATTGAAATCTCCAACGATTCGTAGATCTACAAGTTGGCACCTTCATTGCTTCTCCAAAGAAAGTGAAGAGCATAGCTAGTCTGTTCTTCATACTTTTTCCCGTCTCCCCGTTTTTGTTTGCAATTCAGTTGCTCTGAAACACTTGTGTGAAAAATCAGGGGGGATTTCCCTTGCGCGGTCGGAGCCCATCGCTGTGCAAGGTGTTCAAAGGTTTACTTGTTTCTGAAAGTGGAGAATTCAACTATGCAAAAACTTTGGTCTTTATTGGTGGCCTGTTGCCTCAGCTTCGCGGCAGTAAGCGTCCTCGGGCAGGACGTGCAAACGAAAGGAATGATCGGCGGCACCGTTACTGATGCTACCGGCGCGGCCGTTCCTGGAGCTAAGGTGGTAGTAACAGGTCAAACAGGTGAAAGAACTGGCACCACAAACGAAGGCGGGATCTTCAGAATTGAAAACCTGGAGCCCGGAACGTATACAGTACGCGTTGAACAGACCGGCTTTAAGGCCGCAGTGGCAAGCAACGTCACGGTCAACGTCGGTCGTGAGTCAACGCTGAACCTCAAACTGGAACCCGGCGAGATCACTGCGACGGTCGACGTCACTACGACAGTAGGCGGTATCGATCAACAAAGCACCTCGACCGGTCAGAACCTCAACGATCAACTATTCCAGAACGTTCCCGTTCAGCGACAGGTGTCGAGTCTGTTTTATCTTTCGCCCGGCGCAACCGACAGTATCAACGGCGGTCGTGACAACCCGTCGGTAGCCGGCGGTTCCGCACTCGACAATCTTTACATCGCTGACGGCGTGAACATCACAAACTCTGCATTTGGGGGTATTGGAACTTTCTCGCGCTCTTACGGCGCTTTGGGAACCGGCATCAACACGTCGTTCATCAAGGAAGTCCAGGTGAAGACGGGCGGGTTCGAACCGCAGTATGGCCAGTCGATCGGCGGTATCGTGAACATCATCACTCAATCGGGTGGCAATGAATATCACGGTTCGATCTACGGTTTCGCGAAGCCCAGCGCATTCGAAGCCGAGCGTCGGCAAGCTGACGACTTCCGCGTCAACAAGCAAGGCAAATTACTTCACGAAGAGAACTACGACGCAGGCGCCGATCTCGGCGGCTACGTCCCGGGCCTGAAAGACAGGTTGTTCTTCTTCGGATCTTTCAACCCGACTGTTCGACGCGAAATCGTCTCCGGCGTACAGGCGAACGCCGCCGATATCGGAGCCGGTAACGAATCAATCATCAACTCGGGATTGTTCACTCAACGTGGTGAATTCGCCCGC
>DATEWS010000363.1:0-6135 GCA_035257785.1 Pyrinomonadaceae bacterium | reverse complement strand
CTCGCCATCCGTCGCAACCGCTGCCAACCGCGATATACCTCTATGTGACCGATGTGGACGCGACCTATGAACAGGCTTTAAAGGCAGGAGGAATTTCAATGCTCGCGCCCGCCGATCAACCCTACGGCGACCGCACCGCGTGGGTTAAAGATCCGTTTGATAATGTGTGGTACATCGGAGCGCCGGTAAAGAGTCGGGTGTAAATCTGCGCCTCTGCGATCGGCCACGCGCGCAAGCTCAATTTAAAACGTCTCTTGAATCGGGTAGACAAACGATAAATAGAGATAGAAGAACGCTAACGAAATTACCAGTATAAGCACGCCTAAAACCGGCGAACTTACTCTTATACCCTTGATCGAAGCGGTGATTTCCGTTACTTCGCTTTTCTCTGGAACAACCTGAGTAACTTCTTGATCGGCTGTGACTTTGTCTGCCCCTACCTTCGCGCGCTTCTTGTCGAGTGAACGATGAAATTGAATGCCGGAAAAGTAAACTCCCGCCAACACGAGCAAGATAACGACGTAAAAGGTGATCTTCGACGAGAAGAGCTGCCACTTAAAAACTTCCCTCCGATGCTGGTAGCCGGAAATGCGATAGTCGAGATACTCGTTGAAGGAAGCAAGTACCTTGGCCCGGCTGGGTTCATCGAATTGCTGTAGCTTGTCCATGATCACAAAGAGTTCTCCCTCAGGCCGGACCTCACTCCCGAAATCATTCTTCGGCGCAGGTTGCGCACCAGCCAGGGCCGCGGAACTCTTCTGTTTGTACTCTTCTATGTACTCGTCGAGGCGCTTTCCAGGTTCGGCCCCTTCTTTCGGCGTGTCAGCGTTCGGCTTCGGTGCCTGACCGCACAGAACTGGTGCAACTCCAAAGACTAATAACAGGACAAAAGCGAAGCGCTTCATTGTCTTCTCCTTAGCGACTCTTTAACCTGTCGATAGCTCCAGTTCGAAAATCGATCTGCTCATACAAACTCTTAAGATCATGGTGATGCTGCCATCAGGATGATACTTACGCACCGTACCGTCTGCCTCGCGTATTTCAACTGTGCCATCATCCAGGATTTTGCGTTGACTCGATGCCGGTTGCTCACTGGGTCGGGGTGCCTGCTTAACTGTGGTTCTAAACCATGTTGTTCCAGCTTCGGCTGCTACTTATCTGTGGTGACACCCCGAATAAACATTTCAGTCGGGTTTGACTTATGCCCACGTTTCCGCATAGAACACATCTGACCAACTCCAACAACGGAATCGAGGAACCACCAAATGAAGAAGCGAATCCATGCGCTGGTTTCGTTCGCAGCTGTAGTAAGTTTCGCAGTCGCGTGTACAAATGCTCCGACCAACCGGAACACGAATTCCGAGGCAACGGCTAACAGCTCTGTTTCGGCTGAGTTGAAGCCTGCCTTCGACTCAATTACCGGAAACGACATCTTGCGACACATCAAAGTTTTGTCAGCTGATGAGTTCGAAGGGCGTGGACCAGGAACAAAGGGTGAAGAACTTACCGTCAAGTATCTTACCGAACAATATCAACGCCTGGGCCTGAAGCCTGGGAATCCGGATGGCACGTATGTTCAGAAGGTTCCCCTCGTTGGCTTCACCGGCGCAACAACGGCTTCATTCACTGCCGGCGGCAAGCAAATAAATTTGAAATTCCCGCAAGACTACGTAGCGGTTTCGCGCCGGTTCGTTCCTGAATCGAAGGTCGAGAATTCCGACATGGTCTTCGTTGGTTATGGCGTGGTCGCACCGGAGTACGGCTGGGACGACTACAAAGGTTTGGACGTGCGAGGCAAGACGATCGTGATGCTGATCAACGACCCACAAGTTCCTGATCCAAACGACCCGGCCAAACTAGACGACAAGATGTTCAAGGGCAAGGCAATGACCTACTACGGCCGTTGGACCTACAAGTATGAAATCGCAGCGCAGAAAGGCGCCGCGGCGGCAGTGATCATTCATGAAACCGGACCGGCAGGCTATCCTTATGAAGTTGTTTCCGGGAGTTGGTCTCGTGAGAACTTCGATATTCAAACGCCCGACAAGAACATGGGACGTGCCGCAGTGGAATCATGGATCACGACCGACCGCGCGAAGGAGTTGTTTACTGCCACCGGCCAGGACTTTGATGCACTGAAAAAAGCTGCTCTCTCAAAGGACTTCAAGCCCGTCGCTCTGAACGCGAAGGCAAACATGACGGTTAAGAACACACTACGTGAAATCAATTCGAACAACGTCATCGCAAAGCTCGAAGGATCTGATCCGACGCTGAAGAACGAGTACGTTATCTACACGGCACACTGGGACCATCTTGGTCGCGATCCAAATCTAAAGGGCGATCAGATTTACAACGGAGCCCTCGACAATGCCTCAGGCACCGCCGCATTGCTCGAAATTGCTGAAGCATTCACGAAACTTGCTACACCTCCTAAACGTTCCATTTTGTTTCTTTCCGTCACGGCCGAAGAGAAAGGGTTACTCGGTGCAAAGTATTACGCCGAGAATCCGTTATACCCGCTGAACAAAACGCTCGCGGACATCAACATGGATGGCGTTAATCAGTGGGGCCGCACCAAAGACATTACGATGGTGGGCGACGACAACAGCACCTTGATTGACTTACTCCGTGAAGCTGCAACTTCACAACAGCGAGTGGTGAATCCCGATCCGGAATCAGAGAAGGGTTTTTACTACCGCTCGGATCATTTTGAGTTTGCCAAACAGGGAGTGCCGGCGCTCTACACTGATTCCGGAATTAACTACGAAGGGAAAGACGCGGAGTTCAGCAAGAAGAAGCGCGACGAATACACAAACAACGACTACCACAAAGTTTCCGACGAGATTAAACCTGACTGGGATCTCACGGGAGCAGTTGATGACGCGCAGTTGCTGACGATGATCGGATATCGTGTGGCGCAAGGCGACAAGTTTCCGGAATGGAAAGCGGGATCGGAATTTAAAGCCAAGCGTGACGAGATGATGAAGGGCGCTGGCTCAAGTAGTCCATCGATGCCTTAACAGAAGCGAACGCCTACGGCGTTAAACTTTGCGAGCATTGAAGGGGTTGAACCATTTGCAAACTTTGTATAAGGTTCCTTCGCCCAAACCCTTTTGAGATTGGAGAGACCTCATGTCAGAAGAAAACAAACAATTAGTTCGTCGCTGGTTTGATGAAGTTTGGAACAAGGGACGCGTCGCTGCGATCGACGAGATGCTCGACGAGAACGGCATCGTTCACGGCTTATCGGATGATCCTTCGAACCCAATTACAGGGCCAGCAGGCTTCAAACCGTTTCACACAGTGTTCCGCGATGCCTTCCCAAACATGCTGATCGCCGTCGAGGACGCCATCGCCGAGGGCGACAAAGTCGCTGCGCGTTGCTCAGTACGTGCGCGGCACGAAGGCGAGTTCCTGGGAAGAGCCGCGACTCAGGCTCCCGTCGACTTTACCGGCATTACAATTGTCCGAATCCATAACGGAAAGATTGTTGAGGCCTGGAACAACTTCGACTTCATGGTCCTGCACAAGCAAGTTGGGCTGCTCGCGTAGTCACTAGCCTGCTGTCAACTCAAACAAGCCTCACTTGATTGGCGCACCTTTCTGTTCAGTCACCGCAAAAATGTTACCTCACCGTTACCGCAAATTTATGACTGCAACTCGCGACACAACTATTGTCTGCAGCAGTTTGAGTTAACAACAGAAAGGACGATTTTGAATGAAGCGTTATTTATCCAAGTTTGGTAGTAATCTGAAGGCCCTCACACTGATTGGAGTCATGTCACTGACGGCCTTTGCCGGCCCACGGCCCTTCCATCTCGTGGAGCACGGAAACTTAACAGCAACTCCGCGCGATCGAAGTGGCTCCGTGTTGGACGTCGTCGCTCACGGGTCAGGGACTGCAACCCATCTCGGCTCGATTACAGTCGAGCGTACGGCAGTTCTAACTGCAACGGGTACGCCGGGCGTATTTGATTTCAATGGACAAGCTACGCTGACCGCTTCCACAGGCGAACAGCTCACCACAACTATTACCGGTACCTTCAATGCGAACATCGGACACGCCGATTTGATTTACGAATGGACCGGCGGAACGGGCCGGTTTGAGAATGCAACTGGCACTACTTTCTGGTCCGTCGACGTTACTCCTCAGGGAGAGTACGACGTAGTAGCCACGGGGCAGATCATTTATTAAGTGTTAATCGCGCCCGGCTTCGACGTCGAACCCGGGCGCCATTTTCTAGATTCGGCCGAGCAGAAAGAGAATCAGTACGATCACAACGATAAGACCGATACCTCCGCTGGGCCAGTAGCCCCAGTTTCTGCTATAGGGCCATGATGGTACTGCGCCGATTAATAGGAGAATCAAAATTATCAGTAGTACTAACCCCATGAGCTTTCACCTCCATTCGCGCGTAAACAAAACTCATCTGTTCCATTTCCATGCAACTTAGAGCCCGAACAACTATTGTTTACGGGAATGAAGCAAGCCTCATTCCTCCCGCAGCGCTGTCATCGGTTCCACGCGGCTGGCCCTCAAAGCAGGGACCAAACAGGCCAGCAACGCGACAACCAACAACAACACCGCTGTCGTTCCAACGGCAAACTTATCCATCGCTTTAACGCCGTATAAAGTTGACTGCATCGCACGGCCGACGAGGTAAGCGCCACCGAGTCCGATGGTGGCTCCGGCCACTGCGACAATCGTTCCCTCTTTCAGCACTAAACCGATCACTCGCGATCGCTGTGCGCCGAGGGCCATGCGGATTCCAAATTCGTGCGTTCGTTGCGCGACACCAAACGCCATCACTCCGTAAATACCGACGGCTGCCAGCATCAACCCAAGCAGTCCGAAGCTCGAGAACAAAACCATGCTGAAGCGATCGATTGCTAACGACTCGCTCACGATCTCGTCGATCGTTTTGACACCCGCAAGCGGTAGATCCGGATCTACTGAATTGATAGCGCCCGCGACGCTCTTAGTCACTGACTTCGGATCGCCTTCGGTCCGCAGTACCATCGACACCTGCGGCCAAGGACTCTGCCAAAACGGTACGTCGATCTCCGGATACTCTTCGCGTATGCCTGCACCACGAACGTTCTGATACACTCCGACAATTTGCCACTCGACTGCTGGTCCAAGTGTTCCACCCGGAATGAGTCCCTCGACGGAAATTCGTTGTGTTAATGGATCGACTCCCGACAAATAGCGATTCACGAAGTTTTCGTTGACCATCGCGACGCGCGGCGTCGTTTCAGTGTCATGCTCGTCGATGCTGCGCCCTTTCACGACGCGAATTCCCAGGGCGTCCTTGTATTCCGCAGTGATCATTTGAAAGGCCGCGCCGGGACGGTCGGAAGGATTTACGTCCGGCTGGCCCACAATCGTGAACGGCATGCCGAAGTTTGGACCACGAGCAGGCACGCCAGTCATCACCGCAACGTTTGTTATCCCGGGCACTCCTTCGACACCGCTCAGCATCTGGCGGTAATACGATCTGATTTGATCGGGTGTCTTGAGTCGTTCAGCGGGCACGGGCAATTGGAACGTGAGGACGTGTTCAGGTCGAATGCCGAGATTCACTCGCGTCAAGTTCCAAAAACCTTTGAGCGCCATCCCACCAGTAGCTAACAACGTGAGCGCGAGTGAGAATTCTGCAATCACGAGAAAACGAAGCGCGTTGCGTCGTGCGCCACCGCCTGTACGTCCGCCCGTCTTGAGCACTTCGTTGAGATCGAAACGAGTTGCTTGCCACGCCGGCGCCGATCCGAATAGCAGTCCGGAAATTCCTGTAACGGCGATCGTGAAAAGCAGAACCGGCACACTGATCCTGATGTCAGCCTCCGAAGGCAACATCGTACCGACGGGCGGCATAACGATCTTCATCGCATCGAGAATCAATCCCGCGAGCAAAACGCCAAACACGCCGCCGATAAGCGCCAGCACCAAACTCTCGATCAGAAACTGATTGAAGATTCTAAACCTCGAAGCGCCTAAAGCTGCTCTTAGTGCGACTTCTCGCTGTCGCGATGTGCCGCGAGCCATCAGTAGATTTGCGACGTTTACGCACGCAATCAGTAAAAGAAAACCGACTGCGCCTAATAGCAGCCACAGATTCCTACGCGTCGAGGGTT
>DATEWS010000362.1:0-3194 GCA_035257785.1 Pyrinomonadaceae bacterium | reverse complement strand
CGCCGGTGCCGATCCACGCGTGTGACTTTCCAATCACCGCGATGTTTGTGCCGCTCGCGGCGAAGGCGCCTTCATTTCCCTGCGCAGGGGGCAGGCTGGCGGTTGGCACACGTGACCACGTGTGACCGCCGTCAGCAGTTGTCAAAATGTAAAACTTTAGATCTACCGAGTCGCCGAAGACGATGCCGTGATTTGCGTCCCAAAACGTCATCGCATCGAGAAACGCTTTTGGATCGTCGTTCTTAAACTGCAACTGCCATGTCTTGCCGGCGTCCGTAGTTTTGTAAATACGTGAATCCGGACCATTGCCGATGCTGAGTGCGTATGCCGTTTGCGCGTCGACGGCGTCGATGTCGCGAAAGTCGAGGGTGTCGTCAGTAACGTAGAGCTTTTGCCACGTCGTTCCGCCATCAGTCGTGCGCAACACGGTCGAACCCGCGCCACTCGCCCACGCCACGCTCTCGCTAACCGCACTCACGCCGCGCAGTCGCACGTTGACGCCACTCGTCTGCATGGTCCAGCTCGGCGCAGCAAACATCATCAATGTACATGCCAGCAGAAGTCTCATATCTCACAATCTAACAGAAATGGGCCGCAAAAAGGCACATAAGGCACAAAACGAAAAACTGATGTGTGCCTTTTCTGCCTCTTTGTGATTAATAACTTCCGGTACATCTTGAAAATCCTGCAAATCATGTCCAGAATACGCCTCGCACCAGACGCTGTGATCCCCATTCTCTTATGATCGGCCAACTCCTCCTCCATTATCGGGTCGTCGAAAAGATCGGTGAGGGCGGGCAGGGCACTGTTTTCAAAGTTATCGACACAACGCTCGATCGACCCGCTGTAATCAAGGTGCTGCCGCCGGACCTCACGGACCGCGCCTCAAACCTCGTGCGCTTCGAACGCGAAGCGAAGCTCGCCTCTTCGTTGGACCATCCAAACATCTGCACGATCTTCGGGCTTCATAAAGTCGGCGACATTCAGTTTATCGCCATGCAGTACATCGAGGGGCGAAACGTGCGGGAGCTTGTCGGTGGACAGCCACTCGATCTGCGTCGCGCCCTCTCGATCGAGATCCAGGTGACTGACGCGCTTGCCGCGGCGCACAGTCGTGGCATCGCGCATCGCGACATCAAGGCGCGAAACGTGATGGTCACGCGTTCGGGCACGGTGAAAGTACTCGACTTCGGCCTCGCGAAGTTGATCGAGGGTCCACACGTAAGTTCGAGCGATCCGCAACTCACGGAAGTCGGCGTTCCTTACGGCACTTCAACCTACGCCGCGCCCGAGCAGGCACAGGGGCTCAAAGCCGATCATCGCGCCGACATCTTTTCGTGCGGCGTGTTGCTTTACGAAATGCTCGCAGGCACGTGGCCGTTTCGCGGCAAGACGGCGCTCGATGTTCGTTATGCGGTGGTCTATCACCAGCCGACGCCGATCGCCGAAGCAAGAGGTGAAGACTCGCCCGCGCTGCGTCGCATTCAGGAGATACTCGATAAAGCACTCGCCAAATCCCCCGACGATCGTTACCAGCGCATCGAAGACATGCGCAGCGATCTTCAGGAAGTGTTACGCGAGCTCGAGTTTGACAGCAGTCTCGGCACTACGCTGACTGATGCTCCACCAGCGAGGATGCCGGCGTCGTCAGTTAGCGGTTTCTGGAGCACGCCGCGCAAGATCACGGTGGTCGTAGCCGCAGTGCTGCTGATTCTGGCGTTCTCGTTCGTTGCCTTTCGCCGCGAACGCCCGGTTGAGTCTGACGCCACGATCAACTCACTCGCTGTCTTGCCGTTCACCAACAACGATCCTGCGACTGAGTATCTTTCGGACGGAATAACTGAGAGTTTGATCGACAGTCTTTCACGCATGCCGAACCTCAAGGTGAAGTCGAGCAGCACTGTTTTTCACTACAAAGGCCGCGATGCTGATCTTAAGAAGATAGGTCGTGAACTCGGCGTTCACGCACTGTTGTCAGGAACTGTGGTTCAAACTGGCGACGATCTGTCGGTGAGTGTTGAGTTGATCGACGTGCGCGATGATAGTCATATCTGGGGCGAACGCTACGGGCGCAAAGTTTCGGAAGTTGTAGCCCTCCCGCAACAGATCTCGCGCGACGTATCGCAGCGTTTGTTGTCGCGCGCGGACAACATGGACCACGCGCAGTTAACGCGAAACTATTCGCCGGACTCGGAAGCGTATCGTCTCTACCTGCAAGGACGTTACAACTGGAACAAGCGAACTGTCGAAGGTCTGCAAAGCGGTATCGATTACTTCGGCAAGGCGATCATGCGCGACCAGGACTACGCTCTCGCTTATGCCGGACTCGCTGATTGCTATCTGCTATTGAACGTCTATAACGTGACTTCGGCTGACGAGTCTTATCCCAAAGCTGAAGCCGCATCGCGCAAGGCTTTATCGATCAACGAGGACTTGGCCGAAGCACACAACTCGCTCGCGTTTGTCACTTATCGTTATCATCTGAAGTGGGCTGAAGCAGAGGAACACTTCAAGAAGGCGATCGCGCTCAATCCGAACTATGCGACGGTGCACCAGTGGTACGCGAGTTACCTGGCGGCCGTCGGGCGAATGAACGAGGCAGTTGTCGCAGCGAAGACGGCGCACGACTTGGAACCGTTTTCATTGACGATCTACAGCGACTACATCCGCACGCTTTACTATGCAGGGCGGCTTAGCGAAGCGCATCAGGAGGCTTTGAAGTTGCGCGAGATGGACCACAACTTCGCGCGCGCGCATTACGAGTTGGGGCTGGTGCTTGAGGAAGAAGGGAAGTTGGACGAAGCGATTGCGGAGTTCAAACTCGGGTTGAAAGCCTTGCCTGATAATGTGTTCGCGTTGACGGCGCTGGGCCACGCCCAGGCGCTCGCGGGAAGAAAGCTCGAAGCGGAGAAGATGATCGCGCGGCTTCAGGAGCTTTCGAAAAAGGAGTACGTTTCGCCTTTTCAAACCGCAGTGATTTATGCTGGGCTGGATGACCGCCAGCTTGCGCTCGACTGGCTCGAGAAGTCGCGGCAGGAGCGGTTCAACTTGTTGCCCTTCATCAAAGTCGATCCGGTTTTGAAGAACCTGCGCTCAGAAGAACGGTTTGTGGAATTGTCGAAGAGTCTGGGATTGTAGTAGAACTTTAGATAATTAGCACAGAGTAGAATTGAACAAGATTAGAAATGAACAAG
>DATEWS010000361.1:0-3590 GCA_035257785.1 Pyrinomonadaceae bacterium | reverse complement strand
CCGGGTGACAATGACCGGTGCCGGCGACGGCGTGACCACCGTAGAGATCGAGATACTTCTCGCCTTCACTCGTGTAGATCCAGACGCCCTCGCCACGTTCGGCGACAATCGGCATCTTCTTGTACGTGGCTAGTTGAAACTTATCTTCATTAGCCACGGATAACACGGATTGGTTCACGGATTTGTCCCTACCAGCTTCAGGCCCGTTGTTTCGTCGAGACCGAACATCAGGTTCATGTTTTGCACTGCCTGGCCGGCGGCGCCTTTCACGAGGTTGTCGATCGCGGAGAAGATCACGAGTTGCTTGCCGCGTGTTGCGAAACCAAGGTCGCAGAAGTTCGTGGTCTTCACCCAGTTGATGTCGGGTGAACCGTTCACGAGTCGAACGAAAAATGAGTCGCGATAATATTCAGAGTAGATACTGCGCAGGTCGGTCTCGGTGAGATCGCGATTCGCTTCCGCGTAGATCGACGCGAAGATACCGCGCGCGACTGGTAGCGAGTGCGTCATGAATACAAGCTCGTTGGTCCAATCGCCGATGTGGTCCAACTCCTGTTCGATCTCCGGAACGTGCTGGTGCGTGAATGGCTTGTACGCGTAAAACGACGTCATGCGCTGCGGGTGATGCGTGTTGGCCGCCGCTTTAGCGCCTGAGCCCGACGAACCGGTCTTCGCATCGACAATTACGCGTCCGTTCAGCAGGTGATTTGAAACGAGCGGCGCGAGGCCCAGCAGCGTCGCAGTAGCAAAGCAACCAGGGTTTGCGATCAAACGCGCGTTCTTGATTGCTTCACGATTGGTTTCGGTTAATCCGTAAGCGAATTCAGCCTGCGCAGCCATCGCCGTGTGCGGTTGTTTGTAGTGTTTCTCGAAGACGCCTTGATCGCGGAGCCGGAAGTCGCCGGACAGATCGATCGCTTTGATCTCTTTTGCCAGGCCAGGAACGATCTCCATGGCCTGGCCGTGCGGGAGTGCGAGAAAAACGCAATCAACATCCGCGGGAGTTTCAGCCGCGCTGATGAAGTCGAGTTGAGTGAGGCCGTTCAGGTTGCGATGAACTTCTCCGATCGGTTTGCCCGCTTGTTCGTTGGCGGTCACGAAGACCAGTTCAACGTTTGGGTGAAACAAGAGAATACGCAGCAACTCCGAGCCGCCGTACCCGGAGCCGCCAAAAATTCCAACGCGTATTTTAGATTGTGTAGCCATTAGTACCTTCCTCTGCGTCCTCTGCGTTAGAGCGCCCCTTTAACACAGAGGACGCAGAGAGCCGCAGAGGGCCGCAGAGTTTACCTTGTTCATCACGACTTCGAAGAGGGCGCTGCCTTCGCGACGCGCGTTGGCTGCCGGAACGTTGAACTGCGTTCGGATGTAGTCTTCGCCCATCTTCGAGTCAGTCACCGAACCGGAGATCACGTCAACATCGACGCCGCGTTGCCGCAACAACTCAATCCCGCCCCACGCGCCGACGTAATCAGATGCACAAAACACGAGCGCCGCTGTTGCTTCGAGCAGTTCTGCATCTGCGAACACCGTCTCCACCGAATACCCACCGAGAATTCCATCACCCAACTCGATGACGATCAGATCCGGATTCACCTCGTTCAACCGCGTGATGATGGCTTTTGCTGTCGGCGCGAGATCTGCGACATCGACCGTCGACGGCAAACCGCAATCGAGAAAACTCGCAGTCGTCACGGCGCCGTGGTCCGCCATGTTCAACGTGTCGCGCAGGCATGCGACGCCCGAAAGTTTCGCAGCCGCAACGCGCAAACCCGCACGCGTCGCCTGCTTGATCAACTCAGTCGCAGCATAAGTCTTGCCGCTGTTCATACTCGTCCCCGCGATCATCACAATCGGCGCAGTCTCACCGAGACTCGCGCGCGGCGGCAGCGCCGCGTCAGCGATATTCTGCACCGTGCCTGCTTCATCACAGACAAGACCGATCACTTCCAACTTGATCGCATCGCCGAGACTCGAGTGATGTCCGGTGCAAAGACCGATGACACCGCCCATGTTCAGGAGATGAAGTTGATCACCGCTCTTTAAAGAAGGCGGCACCTCGCCCACAAAACCTTTCAACGCGCGACGACGACCAAGCACGCCAATCAGCAAATCGCCCGGATTGATCTTCGCGAGCCTGCCCGTCGGAAGCTCGAGCATGTTGTAGGTGGCGCTGTCAGTCAGCGCGCGAACAGCGACGACATCGCCGGCCCTGGTGGATTCAGCTTCGGACACGAGGGCAACGGTCTTCGCTAAAGCGAGCGGAGACGTTGCGGAGCCAATCTTATCGACATCAATGACGTTGATTTCGGTCATCGTCTACCTCCCAATCTGAGTCGCAGCGCGTTGAGCTTGATGAAACCTTCCGCGTCACGTTGGTTGTAAACAGTGTCCGCTTCGAAGGTCGCTACTTTTTCGTCGTAAAGTGAATTGGGTGAACGGCGGCCCACTACGATCGCGTTGCCGCGAAATAGTTTCAGACGAACGTCACCATTCACGTTAAGCTGCGTTTCGTCGATCATCTTTCGCAGCAACTTAAACTCCGGCGCAAACCAAAAGCCGTAGTAGATCGACTCCGCAAACTTCACCCCAAGCGAGTCGCGCAGATGGACCACTTCGCGATCGAGTGTGATCGACTCGAGGGCGCGATGCGCGGCCTGCATGATCGTGACGCCCGGCGTTTCGTAAACCCCGCGCGACTTCATGCCGACAAAACGATTCTCGACGAGATCAACGCGGCCGATACCGTGTGCGCCGCCGAGCTTGTTCAACTTTTCGAGCAGTGCGACTGGTCCAAGTTGCTGTCCATCAATCGCTACCGGCTCGCCTTTTGCGAAAGAGATCTCGACATACTGCGATTCAGCGAGCGCATTTTCCGGCGACCGCGTCAGTTGAAATATGTTCTCCGGCGGTTCGGCCCAGGGGTCTTCGAGAATGCCGCCCTCGTAAGAGATGTGCATCAGATTCGCGTCGGTCGAGTAAGGCTTCTCGGCCGTCGCTGCGACGGGAATCTTGTGTTCCTTTGCGTACGCGATCAGATCCATGCGTCCTTTGAAATCCCACTCGCGCCACGGGGCGATGACCTTGATGTCAGGTTGAAGCGCGTAGTACGTGAGCTCGAAGCGAACCTGATCGTTACCTTTGCCGGTTGCTCCGTGTGCGACGGCGTCGGCGTCTTCTTTCTGCGCGATCTCGATCTGGCGTTTCGCGATCACTGGGCGGGCGAGTGAAGTGCCCATCAGGTAAACACCTTCGTACACCGCGTTGGCTTTGACTGCGGTCCAGACGTAGTCGCGCACAAACTCTTCGCGCAGATCCTCGACGTAGAGTTTTGAAGCGCCCGTAGCGAGCGCTTTCTCTTCGAGTCCGGCTAGCTCTGCGCCCTGGCCCACGTCGGCGCAGTAACAAACAACTTCGCAGTTGTATTGCTCCTTCAACCAGCGCAGCATTACCGAAGTGTCGAGTCCACCGGAGTACGCAAGTACAATTTTTCTAATTCGATCTACGTTCATTCGTGTTCATCCGCGGCCTTCAAACATTTCCCAAATTCGTTTTAGCGCGGTCCGTTGCGCTTTCGCGTCGCGCACGGC
>DATEWS010000360.1:0-4046 GCA_035257785.1 Pyrinomonadaceae bacterium | reverse complement strand
GCATTGGGATCCGATCTTTGACGACCAGCCGGTCTCATCGATCGGCGCGCTCGCGATTGCGCCCAGCGATCCGAATATCGTTTGGGCCGGTACGGGCGAGCCGTGGATACGCAGTCATATCTCCGTGGGCGAGGGTGTTTACAAGTCAACCGACGCGGGCAAGACGTGGAAGTTGATGGGTCTTGAAAAGACCGGGCGCATTAGTCGTGTAGTGATCGATCCGAAGAACCCGGACATCGTCCTCGTCGGCGCACTCGGTCATGCTTATGGACCGCAGCAGGAACGCGGTGTGTTTCGTACGACTGACGGCGGCAAGACGTGGGAACGCGTGCTCTTCACGGATGAGAAGAGTGGTTGTGCACATCTCGAGATGGATCCGAATGATTCGAAGATCGTGTACGCAGGCATGTGGCCGCTCGAGATTCACACGTGGGGCCGTGATAGTGGTGGCCCGGGCAGCGGACTCTTTAAATCGACTGACGGTGGCGTCACCTGGAAACGTCTTACGGGCAATGGTCTGCCGACGCGGATGACCGGAAAGATCGTTTTCGCAATCGCGCCCAGCAATTCAAAACGCATTTACGCGCTTATCGAAACCGGCGATGGCGTGCCGCTGAACGGACAGGAAACGGATCGCGGCAAGCTCTGGCGTTCAGACGACGGCGGCGAGAAGTGGAAACTCGTGAGTTTCGATCGCAATCTCGGCGGACGCACGCACTACTACTTTCGCGTGGCCGTAGCGCCCGACAACGAAAACGAAACGTATTACCTGACTGCCGGCTTCGCGCGTTCGACTGACGGCGGCGAAACGGCGAGACCGATGCTCGCCGGCGGCAGTCCTGGCGGCGACAATCACGACATCTGGATCGATCCGACAAATCCGAATCGCATGGCCGTCGCAAACGACGGCGGCGTTTCAATCTCAACTACGCGCGGGCAGACGTGGTTTCGCATTCAACTTCCCATCGCGCAGATGTATCACGTGACCGTCGACAATCGCATTCCTTACTACGTCTATGGAAACGAGCAGGACGATCCGTCTTATCGTGGTCCAAGCCGGACGATTGGTGGCGGATCAATTCCGCGCAGTGCGTGGCAGTCGGTTGGCGGTGGTGAGAGTGGTTGGGCCACGCCGGATCCGGTGGATCCCAATATCGTCTGGTCCAGTGCTTCGGGTTCGGGAAGTGTCGGCGGCATTGTCGAACGTTTCGATCTGCGTAATGGACAGATGCGGCGCGTGGAAGTATGGCCGGATCAAACTAACGGCTCGCCGGCGGCGGATTTGAAGTATCGATTTGTGTGGACGTTTCCGTTGACGATCTCGCCACACGATCACAAGAAGCTTTACGTTGGCAGCCAGTTTGTTCATCAAACGACTGACGATGGGCAGAGTTGGCAAGTGATTAGTCCGGATCTCACGACGAACGACAAGAGCAAACAGGGCTTCTCCGGTGGGTTAACTGGCGACAATATCGGCGTTGAGTATTTCTCGGTGATATTTGCGATTGCCGAGTCGCCGCTGACAAAGGGATTGATTTGGGCGGGAACCAATGACGGACTCGTGCAGGTGACGCGCGATGGTGGTAAGAATTGGACCAACGTCACGAAGAACATTCCGAACCTGCCGCCATTCGGCACGGTCAGCAACATCGAACCTTCTCGATACGAACCGGGCACTGCTTACATCACCGTCGACTTTCACCAGGTGAACAATCGCGATCCGTTTATCTACAGGACGAAGGATTTCGGCAAGACGTGGAAAGCGATTACCAATGGCATTCCGCACAGCATGTTGAGTTATGCACATTGCATCCGCGAGGATCCAG
This sequence comes from Pyrinomonadaceae bacterium, assembly GCA_035257785.1. Classification (GTDB taxonomy): domain Bacteria; phylum Acidobacteriota; class Blastocatellia; order Pyrinomonadales; family Pyrinomonadaceae; genus PSRF01. The sequence goes on along the minus strand of DATEWS010000360.1, from coordinate 2,220 downwards.
TGCGACGCGGACTGCTTTACGTGGGAACGGAGAATGGCCTCTACGTTTCTTTTGACGATGGCGAGAAGTGGGAACCGTTGCAGGGCAACTTACCGCACGCGCCCGTGTATTGGATGGTCATTCAGGAACACTTTAATGATCTCGTGGTCGGAACTTACGGACGCGGCTTCTGGATTCTCGACGACTTGACGCCAATCCAACAGATGAAACAAGAGGTGCGCGATGCAAACGCCTCGTTGTTTCCGCCGCGACCAACCTATCGATTCAGACCGAGCGTGACGCCGGTAACGATGTCTGACGATCCGTCGGCGGGCCAGAATCCGCAGTACGGAGCGGCGATCACTTACTACCTTAAGTCAGCGCCAGCAGGCGACGTGAAGATCAGGATCGAAGACGCGAGAGGACAGCGTGTTCGAATTCTTAACGGCACGAAGAATGTGGGACTAAACCGCGTAACCTGGAACCTCGAAGGCGAATCGACGACGGAAGTTCGCATGCAGACCAGTCCAGCGTTTGCTCCTGAGGTCAAGGTCGGGCCGGATGGCACTCGCAACGCGCCCGGTGCGGGACGTTTGTCCATCCTTATGCCGCCCGGAACGTACACGGTCAAACTTATAGCGGGTGGCGAGACGCTGAGTCAGCCGCTGGTAATCAGAAAGGATCCGAACTCTGGTGGCACAGAAGCCGACATCGCGGCGCAGACTGCGATGATGCTCGACCTGCAAAAGGATCTCGAATCCGGGGCGCAGATGGTAAATCAGATCGAGTCCATCCGCAGCCAGGTCGAGAAGCTCGACTCAGCGGCGGTCAAGACTGCGGCCGAGGCCTTTAATAAAAAATTGATCGAAATTGAGGAAAATTTAATTCAATTAAGACTTACAGGGCAGGGGCAGGATACTGTGCGATGGCCACCGAAGTTGTTGACGAAGATCAACTACCTTGCGGGTGGTTTGGCGAGTGGAGATTTCGGTCCGACGAGGCAGCAGCGTGAAGTACAGGTACTGCTGAAGCAACAACTCGCAGCCGTGCGTCAGCGTCTGGATGCGGTGTTGAGTCAGGACTTGCCGGTGATCAATAAAGTCTTATCCGATAACAATATCAAACCGATAAAAACGTTCTAGCTCTTCGGCGAGAAGCCGCGTTTCTTCATCAACGCATCGATCTTTGGATCGCGGCCGCGGAAGCCGCGGTAGCCCTCGGCCGGATCGACCGTGTTGCCGACAGAGAAAATGTATTTTCGCAGACGCTCCGCAACGGCTTTATCATACGGTCCTTTGCCTTCGACAAATGCTCCAAACGCGTCGGCAGTAAGAACGTCTGACCAGAGATAACTGTAGTAACCAGCCGAATACGAATCACTCGAAAAGATGTGAAGAAAATGCGGCAAACGATGTCGCATCACGATCTCCTTCGGCATTCCGAGTTGCGCCAACGTCTCGCGCTCGAACGCATCCGGATCGATCTTCTGCGCGCCCGCGAGGTGTAGTTTCATATCGACCAACGCCGCGGACAAGTACTCAACCGTCGCAAATCCCTGGTTGAAAGTTGAGGTGCGTTTGATCTTGTCGACTAACTCCTGCGGTATCGGTTTGCCTGTTTGATAGTGCAGCGCGAATCGCTGAAGCACTTCAGGCGTCGAGAGCCAGTGTTCCATTAGCTGCGATGGAAACTCGACGTAATCACGAGCCACCGCAGTTCCCGAGACGGAAGGATACGTGACGTTTGAGTTCAGGCCGTGCAACGCGTGTCCAAACTCATGAAACATCGTCGTCGCATCGTCCCACGAAATCAGCACCGGCTCACCTGGTTTGCCTTTCACGAAGTTGGCGTTGTTCGAGACGATGGTGGTGATTTCACCATTGACTCTTTCCTGCGTGCGATACGCGTTCATCCATGCGCCCGATCGTTTGCCGGCGCGTGCGTAGGGATCGAAGTACCAGAGTCCGATGTGTTTCTTCGTAGTCTTGTCAGTGACTTCCCAAACGCGAATGTCGGGATGGGCCACGGGCACGTTTGTGACTGGGGTGAAGTTGAAATTGAAGAGTTCGCCGGCGACCCAGAAGATACCTTCGCGCAGCTTCTCGAGTTGCAGATATGGTTTGACTTCGTTCTGGTCCAGATCGAATTTAGCCTTGCGCACCTTCTCCATGTAGTAACGATAGTCCCATGGCTCGATCGTGATCTTCGCGTCTTCCTTGTCGGCGAGTGCCTGCATGTCCG
>DATEWS010000359.1:0-10233 GCA_035257785.1 Pyrinomonadaceae bacterium | reverse complement strand
GTGCAGAGCACCAGCACAACAGTAGTCAGTGCGACACTTCGGATCCAAAACCAGTTCATACCATGCCTCCAGAAGTGGAATTTGAAACAGACTTTCTTAAGCTCGGACTAACAGCTACTGCGAGTCTCTTTTGAGGATTTTTGTGATGTCATAACTGATTGCAAAGCCGGGCTTCCACACATAACGGGTCGTAGTTGTGACGTTCTGGTCCTTGTCGAGTTTTGCGCCAAGGAAGAAATCTCCACCAAGGACAGATTGCTTTCCGGCAAACGCGCCAAAGGTCACAAAGAGCTTCCGGCGATACGCGTTGACCGTACCTCCGAGCAGGTATTCGATTTGAAGTTTGTCATCGCTTTTCTTGCCCGTAACTCCTGTCGAGAAGTAAAAGCTGCGATCCCCAAAATCGAACAAGCGAGCGTGTAATAGAGCTAAAGGAGCGAGGCGATAGCCCGAGCTCGACGTGAGACCAACGATTCGAGTGAGGTTTTGTCCATTCGTGAGCTTGCCATCGCGATCGCGCGCATAGCCGACAATCTCATCGTAAGTACGTTCTTCAAGCGACGTATAGGCCAAACCCATAGCGAGGTTGAACGGAACGCCGCCAATGCGAATCTCGTTTTTTATGTCTCCGCTGCCTCCGCTTCCACCACCACTGCCACCAGTATTGACGCTCTCACCGCGCTGGTTTTGGGAGAAGACGTACGTGAATGAAAATCCGGGTTTCCACGAGTAACGCTTCGTGAACAACTTTGCATCACCGGCCTCATCGGGAATCTCATCGCCAATCTTCACGTCCGGCACAAGCTGCTGGACCTTCCCAACGTAACCGCCAAACGTAAACAGCGCTCGTTCATTCAACAAACTAAACGATGGACCAAGAAGGTATTCGACATCGATATTGTCATCGTGTTTTGCAGTGACGCCGAGTGAGAAATACAGACTTGTCGGCTCGAAGCTCGTGAGGCGTGTGTTCAGCATTACCATGGGCAACAATCGACGCGGGGAGTTCTCGCTCAAACCAACTACACTTTTGTTACCGTCGCCAGTCGCATTTCCGTTCGCATCGCGCACGAAACCTTTGACGTTGTCGAACGTCTCGCGGCGCAATGGAGAAAAGACTAACCCGCCTGATAGCAGAAAGCGCGGCCGGCCAATTTGAATTGATTCGTTGATGTCGGGCGTGACTGCGTTTCCTTTCGCACCCTTGGCAGCTTTGTCATCTTTTTCTTTGTCATCGTCCCCATCTTCTTTTGGAGCAGCATCATCATTACTTGCGGCATGACCGAGACGAGCATGATTTAGCGATTCATCGTTATTGTTGCCGTCGTCGGCTTCTTGTTTTGCCGGTTCAGCTTTCGTCTCGATCTTCGTCCGCGCGATACTGACGGTAGCTTCGGAGGCCTCAGTTTTCTTGATGATCTCGAAGGTACGAGCAAAGAGACCCTCCTTGGCAGTTGCCGGATCGGTGAGGCCTTGCATTTTCTTCATGAATTCGCCGACTGCGATGAAATCATCCAGCTCGTGATCGTAGAGATCGAGCAGGCCATTCACGGCCTCAGCGTAAGCCTTGAACTCACCGGCACAATTAAATCCGTCGCACCTCACAGCCCGCAGCTTTTTAAAATCTTTGTCTTCCAAAAACTTATCTGCCAAAGCATAAAGATCGTTACTGAGGAGTCGAATGCTTTTGATTGACTTCCTTGCACTGTCGAGATTGTCCAGGTAGGTACCCGCAATGAATGTATTCAGGTGGCTATGTAAAGTCTGCGCATTTGAACAGGTGGTGGAAGCATCTGCCTGTTCATCGCGGAGTGTGTTTAAGTCCGTCTTAAACGTACCGTATTCGCTGGGCGGGGCTATCGTGCTGTCTAAGCTTGCGTGTGAAAGCTGCTTTTCAATCTCACTGAACTCGTCGCTCATAGTGGTTAAAGCCTCGCAGACATCGCTGGTGGGACAGTCGTCAGGATCGAAATTTCCAAGACGAGTTGCAACGGGTCCGGAACTGCTGGTCTTCTCCATCAGTGTCGATATCGCTTTCCTATCAGACTTTTCAGCAGCTTGCGCGTTCTTACCAATACGTAGACCGGGAGGCAGCAGGATGTCGAGAAAATCAGTGACGGCCGAGGTGGTAAGCTCCGCTTGCGTGACCGAGATGTTGTACTGATAGAGGAACGGATTCATATGGGCGACTGTCACTCGTCCTTTCTGTCCCTCGAAGGTCAATTTCCCGGTTGACTGATTTATAGCGAAGGGCCGCGCATCAATCACTAACCCTTTCTTCTCTTCTTTTTCCATCAGCCTTTTCACGCCACCGGGAGAGTCACAGGCCCCAATCTTGATCTTATTCAGAGGAGGCTCCTCCTGCTTTTTCTGCGCATACGGGCTAACAGCAAGTACGTGGAGTAATACGACGACAAAAAACAATCGCAGCGGTCTGATCCTCATGGCAGCCTCCAATTTGACGATGGTGATCGAACGTTAAGTCCGATCTCATAGCTACATGCCGAAACACTCCAATACATTTCATAAAAAATTTGACTTACACAAACGCCACACTCTTGCGTATAACCAGCATCTGAGATAGTTTCTACCAGCCTCGTTGCCACGTTGAAACATTTCCAATTAGGGAACACTTTCCTTTACGCCTGCGATTGCTGATCGAGAGGTGTCGTGCGTGCCGAACAAGGAAAGGAGTGAACTAGATCGAACCTTGAGTTAGATCTTCGCTACCAGCATTTCGTATGGCCTTCAAACCCGACGCTGCCGTTACGCTGCCCAATCGTGTATTCACATCTACTTCGTCTTCATATCGGCTGCTGCTCACTATCGTTCTCTTACTTGCAGGCGTGAGCGTGGGCATTTGGAAATTGTTCTTCGCACCATCCGAAGCGGCGAAGGGATTAGCGGCGCTCAATGCGGCTTACAGCACGTTTCGACCGGTCGAGTCGCGCATCTCAGCTCTCAGTTACGCGCGCGTCTCAACGCAACGCGGCGCCTCTGCCCAGATTGTCGAGGCCGAACAACGCCGAGCGGAATTGATTCTGTTTGAGGCCAGGGTTAAGCAACCAACACCGGAGGTGTTTCACGCAGTTGGCGAGTTTTACATCACCCAGAGAGACTTCGATCACGCTATTCGAGAACTCGAGGAAGCGCTCAAGAGCACTGCAACGAACCCGACTCTTCTCAGCGACCTCGGTGCGGCGTGGCTCGAGAAAGGCAAGAGCGATTTAGATAAAAACGGAGATCCAAATGCTGGTACCGGACTCGCAGCGCTCGGTAAAAGTTTGACGTATATCAATCAGGCGTTGGCCCAGAACAGCACTCTACCGGCAGGCATTTTTAATCGCGCCTTGTGTTTTGAGAATTTGTTACTTCCGGATCGTGCGGCGCAGGAGTGGGAGCATTATCTACAAGTCGACTCGAGCTCGCCCTGGGCCGGCGAAGCACGCGAGCATCTAAAGCTGCTTGAGCAACAACGTGAGAAGGCTTCTAAAACCAACGATCAGGTGCTTGCAGATTTCCTGACTGCCTACGAATCCCGCGCTGACGATAAAGCGTGGCAACTAATCAGCACCACGCGCGATGATCTCTCAGGCACGAGTGTCTCCCAGCAGTTGCTCGACAAGTACCTTGACGCATCAATCAGCGACAAAAAGGACGACGAGACGCGTTTGCTTCAAGCGCTCACTTACGTCGGCGATCTCGAGACTAGGCGAGGGCACGAATATTACACGCGCGATCTGGCAGCACTCTGTAAGTCACTTACAGCAAAACAGAAAGCTACGATTATAAGAGCTCGCAGTCTGATGAACACCGGCTATCAAAAATATCAGGGGTCTGGCCCTGCGAAAGACATGGTCGAAACTTTTGAAAGTGCGGAAAAGGCTTTCGCAGAGGCGGGAGATAGCGTCGAGGTCAATCACGCAAAATTCTGGATTGCCTATTGCCTGCTTGAAAGTCTTGACAGCAGGCCGAGCCTGGCCCAACTCACTGAACTGGCCGACCGCTGGTCGAAGCTCAACTATCGCTGGCTGGTGATGAGAGCGAAAAATGCGATGTCGAGTGCAAAATATAATTTGAAAGAATATTCGAACGCTATTGAGTACTCGCTCAATTCATTCGCACTCGCCCAACAGGTGGGCGATAAGATCGGAGAGTTCAACGCTCTCGACTCACTCACAGAATATTTCAGAGTGATGAATAACCATAGCGAGTCGTTGAGTTCGATTGTTCGCAATCAGCGTCTGGTAGGTTGTTGCGCATTCAATGCGACAAAGGTGTGGCGGCACTACGGGATCGTAGCAATCGCATTCTATTCAGCCGGTTTGTATGACGCTGCCGTCGAGTACCAGCAGGAATGTCTGCGTCGCGCTCCAGCGACTGGCGATACCTCAATGATCTCTTTGTCGTACGCGCATCTCGGTCTGATGTACGCAAAGCTCGGAAACCTCACTGAGGCTCTGAAGAACGCCAGAGAGGGTTATGAAATCATTTCACGGCATGCTGAGGAAACGAAAGACAAAGCCATGCAGGCCTACATAGCCTTGCAACTGGGTCATCTTTACCGGGAAGCAAACGATTGTGAAAATGCTCTTAAAAGTTACAGCCAATCAATCGAGATGTACGAGAGCGTGAAGTACCCTCCACACATTTTCCAGGCACATAAAGGACGCCTGGTCTGTTATCTCAAAGAAAAGGATGACGCGCTGGCTCAGGCGGAACTACAAACGACTCTCGCTCTCATGGAGAGTAACCGGTCCACGATCCTTGAAGACGACAACAGAAACAAGTTTTTCGATGTCGAACAGAGCATCTACGATCTGGCGATCGATTACGTTTTTCAGAAACAGCCCGACGGCCGCGACGCATTCCAGTACTCCGAAGCATCTCGAGCAAGATCGCTGCTGGACCATCTGCAGGGCAGGAACATCGACACCGCCAATCTGCGTCACGCTAACGAGGTATTCACACCTTTGTCACTGGCGGCGATCAAGCAGCAACTGGCTCCTGGAAATCAAATCGTCGAGTACACGGTGCTTGACGATCAGACGCTGATTTGGGTTATCGATCGAGATATCACCGAAGTCAGAGTGGCGAGAATCAGTCGTGCAGAGCTCGAAACTCGTGTCCGCCGTTACCTCGAGTCAGTATCTGATCGCAAGTACAGCCTGGAAGATCTTGGCAAACAGGCTAAAGAGCTGTTCGATTTGCTGATTCAACCAGTCGAGCGGTTCCTCGATAAACAAAAGCAATTGAATATCGTTCCTGACAAGATCCTGAATGCGCTGCCATTCGATTCTTTGATCTCCTCAGCTTCCGGCAGATTGCTGATTGAAGACTACGCCGTTTCGTATGCGCCGAGTGCGACTGTGCTGGCGCTCGTCTCGACTGAAGCCGGCACAATTGATCCGCGGCAACCCGAAAGATTGCTCGCGGTTGGCAATCCACGCCTGGATGACGCTCGATACCAGTTCCTTCCAAGTCTTAAAGACGCCGAACGCGAAGCGCAACAGATCTGGGAGTTGTACAAGCGTGGAAACACACTGATCGGACCAGACGCGACGAAGAAAAGTTTACTTTCTAAACTGAACGACGCTGACGTTGTGCATCTTGCCGTGCACGCTATCGAGGAAGAACAGGACGAGATGCACTCGCGGCTGGCGTTGGCGGAGACGCAAACAAAGAGTGGCAACGATGATCTGGAGGCGCGTGACATTTATCAGTTGAAGCTCAGAAAAACTCGTTTGGCAGTATTGAGTGCCTGTCAGACGGGTTCGGGACGCTATTACGCGGGCGAAGGAACTATGAGTCTGGCACGTGCCTTCCTCGTGGCAGGAGTGCCGCTAGTTGTTTCGAGTCTTTGGCCCGTCGATTCACAAGCGACAGCACAACTGATGATCGATCTTCATAGGATCCGTAAGCAAGGTTTTACGACCGCGGAAGCATTGAGGCGGGCTCAGTTAGAGATGCTTGGGTCGCGGGAGAGTCGTTTGCGTCATCCTTATTACTGGTCAGCATTTTCAGTTTTGGGTGGTTGTGAACACTCTGCAGGTAAAGTCCGGTGAAATAAATCGACGGAACTGACATCTCCAGGTAAAGACAGAAATTCACAGAAAAGGAGTTTCGAAATGCCAACATCAACGACTATCACGTTCACAGGACTACTTGTATTTCATCCCGATCCAAAAACTGGACAATTTGACGTGGGTGTTTTGAGAGCACGAGACGCGCATGAACCTCATTTTCTCCAGATCGAGATCTCCCCCGATCCCGGACAAGGTCCGATTCCTCAACAGTACCTCGAACGAATTATTCAAAATGGAAATGACCGGTGGGAGCTGGAAGTTGACGGGAGTTCAACTCTAGGGATTGAGGCAAGGCTTAGCAAACCACCCAACAGACACGACGCGACTCAAAATGAAAGAGATTTCGGTTGGATCATCAACCTGGAAAATGATGAGTTCCATGGCGTTCCACTTGCGAGAACACCAAAAGCGCTTCAACCTGTGATTCGTTTAAGGCAAGGCGAGCTCTTTACGAGTTGTAAAACGGACTCCATTGTCACGATCCAAGGTCCGTTCGCGCAAGACTTCGGCTTCATCTTAGGCGGCATCGGTCTGACCATCGACACGTCGGCGGGTCAGCAACCCGTGCTGAGTTTTATAAATGAGAAAGGAAAAAAAGAAGAAATCTTCCGGCTCACGCGAACTGATCAAGTGTCCTATCAGGTTTCGTTCCTTAACACGCCGCCACCGGGCACACCCATCAAGGAGGGTCATTTCCACTTGTATTATGACCGTTTGTTCAAGGGAGTCGCAGCGGACGATAGATTTGATCTGAAACTGCGTTATCCAACCGTGAGGCCGCACGATCGTTGCCCGGAAGCCAAGAAGAAGGATGATTTTCGTAATCCTAATCCGTTCAAATGTGGAGGCATCATGGTCGAAAGCGGCGACGATCTCAGTTAACGGGTTCCCGACGGGAAGGCTATACAAAAAGTTACCGAGGGCCGATTCGTAATCCGCCCTCAGTAATAAACCCCGCTATTTTTCGGTTTCGGTATTCAAACAATCGCAACTTGTCGCGCGCCTCGGTGGATCATGCCGAGTTTGAATCTCGTTCCAGGTAAGTTCGCCACCAGACCAACACTGACTGCATAGAATGTTAGCCGCAGATTCTTCGCGGAATCTGCCGCTAACGTTTTCTGCCGATTCGTAATACTCCACTTACATTTTCAGCATGAACGCCCCTGGTCCCTATCCGAATTCTGACGGCGACCGCTGGGTTCATTTGCGTCTCTGCGCAACCTGCGGTCACGTCGGTTGCTGCGATGAGTCAAAAAATAAACACGCAACGAAGCACTTTCATTCAACTAATCATCCTTTGATGAGCTCTTTTGAGCCCGCTGAGGATTGGGGGTGGTGTTACGTTGATGAACTACTCTTCGAATCGTTTCCGGGAGCTGACGACAGCATGGTGCGGCGTGCTCGACGGCTTGAACTTCAAATAATAATGCTTGACTCCGGAACTAGTTCCACAGTTTAGGATTGGTTGAGTATGGCCAGGGAGGAAAAGAGCTACCTCAGGTCCGGCGAGCTGGCGCGGTTAGCAGGTGTAAGCGCTGACAGTTTGCGTCATTACGAACGCAAACGTGTGCTGCGTCGTCCGGGTCGCTCAGCGAATGGTTACCGGCAGTATCCAGCGGACGCGTTGCAACGAGTCAAGTTGATCCGGCGCGCGTTGACCGTTGGATTCACGCTTGATGAGCTGGCGACGATCCTGGAGGTGCGCGATCGTGGTGGTGCGCCATGTAAGGAAGTGCGTGCCGTCGCTGCCGCGAAGCTCTCCAGTGTGGAAGCTCAGATGCGTGATCTCGTGGCTCTTCGCCGCGAGTTGCGCAGCATCCTGAGCGATTGGGATCAAGCGCTGGCGAAGTGCGGACCTGGAAAGCGGGCTAACCTCCTCGAGGCCTTGGTATCACGTAATGGTCAGCTCAACCCAAAGAGGAGAAAGTCAAAATGAAAACCAGGAGTCTTGCGTTAGTTCTCGCATTCTCGTGTGCGGCATTGATAGTTGCCGCACAGCAACAGACGAAACATGAAGAGATGAACAAACGAGGGGATCACGTGATGGGTTTTGATCACACCAAGACGACCCATCATTTTCGTCTGCTGCGGGACGGCGGTGTAATCGAAGTGATCGCAAACTCAGAGGATGATTCGGAGAGCCGTGATCAAATCAGAATGCATTTGGGCCATATTGCAAAGATGTTCGCCGCTGGAGATTTCAACGCGCCCATGCTGATTCACGAACAAACCCCACCCGGCGTCCCGACGATGAAGAAATTAAAAAGCGAAATCGAATACGAATTTGAGCAGACGGAACGTGGCGGCCAGGTTCACATTACGACGAAGAACAGTGAAGCGCTGAAAGCAATTTACGCGTTCTTACGCTTCCAGATCCGGGAACATCAAACGGGCGATCCGCTGGAGGTGGCAGATAAATGATTCTGATCGGCAGCGGTCGGAGTTCCGCAAAGCTATTGAAGATTTGCGAAGTTGAAGCGTGATTGAATTGGGGTTGGTGTCAGGTCCGAAACCGAGTGTGATCGCTTCGCGCCGTCGCCGTACCTGTCTGAGTTGGACCGAAAGAAGACCAGGTTGAGTCGTCAACATGAAACATTACAGGGTTTCATTAGCACCGGGAGGAGGCAGGATCTAGCCGTTGACTATGAAGCTGTATTCTTCGAGCAGTCCAGTGGAGCCATCGGAGGAAATGCCGCTTAGGTCTAATCGATATGATCCTTTCGTGAGAATATGTGCGGGAAGTTTGATTCGAACAGCTTTGCCATCCGCTTCAGGTTGAAGATTTGGAACCGTGAACAGTTGATTGTCGCTATGGCGCCGAATCGCAGCCCGATAAGTTGAATAACGCTCCTTTTGCATCCAAAGAAGACGTAATTCAACAACGCCTTTGTCGATTGGCGTGTTCAACTGACTCGCTGGACCTGCACCTCTGACTGTCACAGGTGATAGCTCTATTGAAGCTGGTCCAGGTGCTTGGCTCGAAGGCGTATTGAGCTGAGCCAACTCCTGCTCGATCGCTAAGTGTCTCCTTCTCTCTTCTGTTTGCGTACTTAACCAAACTGCAACAACGATCAAAATCACTACGGCTATTGCAATGGGAACAACAAACGCAGGTTTCAGCTTCAATCGCGCACGCAGACGTCTCCAGGTTGAAACGGTAGCCGGCGCCGTTTGAGTTGACGAAGCCTCCATCATCGCCCAGTCTTTGATCGCCTTCGTTATCCTCAGGTTTCGTCGTTGTTCAGCGGTTTGCGCGTAATGCGAAACGAATCTTTCTGTGTCTGCTGTTGTGAGGTTGCCTTCCAAATACTCTTCAATTAATTCCTGCTCGACTACAAGTATCCTTTCCGTCGCTTGCGAATCGGTGAGAAACACATTCTCAATTCGCTCTCGCTCTTCCTCACTGACACTGCCCAGTAGAAACTTGCGCAACAACGCATCGCTTACTGTTTCATCTTTCACGGGCATCCTCCCACGTCCATCCTCTTACAATGAAAATTCCTGCAATCCGTTTCATTTTTGCTGCCTCTTACGTTTGAGACAGCGCTCGATACATTGCTTAAGAGATGTGGTGCTTCGGTACGCTCTAACTCTTAAAGTCTCGATCGGGATCCCGAGGCGTTGCGCAAGTTCGCGGCGATGCTCGATCTTAGCCTGCTTTTCTTTGGCATAATACCCACGGATTAACTCGCGCTTGTCTGCGCTCATCTCCTGCAAACAAAACTGTAGGCATTCCTCCATATCTACAGTTTCATCTTCGGTCTGTGTGATTTGTTGCGTCGCGAGATCAGTGTCTTCCAGCGACACCTGAGTTTTAATTTTCTTGAGATTCTCTTTGATCAGGTTTCTCGCAACAGCGTGGAAATAGCGTCGTGGATCGCCCTCGTAAGTGGGCCTGACTTCGTGCACCTTCCTCGCAACGCGATCGAAGACCTCATCAGTCATTCCCTCCGGATCGGAACACTGCCGCCAGATGAATGTTTGGACGAGATTGTGACGAAGCTGCACGTAATTTGCCGCAGCCACCTCACGATCCGGATCGAGCCAGGCGAGAATCTCCTCAAAGCTTTCGGTTGGGATTGCCGAATCTCGGGCCATTTCCGCGTCGTATTCCGTTTACTTCAACTGCGTTGGGGGATGTCGACGC
>DATEWS010000358.1:0-2084 GCA_035257785.1 Pyrinomonadaceae bacterium | reverse complement strand
CGCCGCAATGTTTCGCAGACTCTCGCGCGAGAGATTCAGGTTCGGGAGTTGGTTCTGCTGGTCGCGCAACGAGAACACGAGTTCCCAGTATGCCTGTTGCACGCGTGTGATGACGTCGATCGTGCGTTGCCGGAAATCTGCGTCTGACTGATCGAGGCGCTTTCGTTGAATACGAATCTGCCGGCGATTATTGTCGATCGATCGATCGCGCAGCAGCGGTTGCGTAAACTGCAACGACAGGTTCGACGAGTAGAACGGGTTCAGCAAACTGAAACTGTTACTCGTATTTGTGTGCGAGTTTTGAAATTGAAGGAAATAGTTTCCGCCGCCTCTGCCAAACTGTTTCGTTACGGAAGGACTCCAGGAGTACGTCGTTGTGCTGGTCACGGAACCGCCGCCCAACGAGCTCTGCTGCGGAGAAATGCGCTTGTCGTATGTCGGCGTGATCGCAAACACAGGATCGAAGATGCCCTCGAGCGCGCGCAACTGAGTCTCCGCAAAGCGAACATCGCCACGGGCAACTTCGATGTCGTTATTGTTTTCGAGTGCACGCTTGATCGCGTCGTTCAGCGACAGCCCCACTTTTTCTCCAGTGACGCCTAACCGATCTTTACTCGGCACGGGCGGTAGCGGTCGCGCTTGAAACGTTGGAATATTTGGTTCGCGCAACGGTTCGTTCGCGCCACTGGGAACAGTCGATCCGCCAGGAACATTTCCCGCCGGCGGTGTCGGCCGCGGCGTTGCTTGCGGCGTTACCGGAGCACCCGGCACTGCGGTCGGACTTGTTTGCTGCGTTCCCGGAGGCGCCGATGGGTTCTGGGCTGGCGTTGTCGTTCCCGGAATCTCCGGCTGTCCCGGCGGTCGCGTCGGATCGTTAGGCGCTGGTGTTGGTCGCGGTGTGGACGCAGGTACTTGCGCGAACGCTACATTCGCGCCTGCGAACATGACGCATGCCAGTACGACCGGCCAAACTAATTTATTCGATATCAAATTAAACATCAGACGTAGAGCTCCTTAAGGTGTTTCCTTCCGATTCAACAGTTACATCGAGGAAGAGTTTGACCATTCTGGCAAACGAAGGTCCACAGTATCAAGCCTTTACTACGTCACCCACGGAAATGCAGTTTCAAAAAGTTGAACAAAACGCTCGCTTGACACGCCGAAACGCGCCGCATAATCTTGCCTTTCATTTTCACAAGCCGTTTGTGAGGCGTGAGCGGGCCGATCTGTCCCACAATCGCGACGCGACGTGTCCCACAATCGAGACAGATTTATTCTAATTTTGGAGGATTTTCAGCGATGGCGGTGAAGGTTGGCATTAACGGATTTGGTCGTATCGGACGAAACATTTTTCGCACCTCTCTCGGTGATCCAGACATCGACTTTGTAGCCGTCAACGATCTGACCGACACCAAAACACTGGCGCACTTGTTGAAGTACGACTCCGTGCTCGGCAACCTCGATCACGAGATCAGTTCAACTGAAACTGGCATCGCGGTCGAGGGCGAGGAGTTTCGCGTGTTCTCGCAACGCGATCCGGCTGCGATCGACTGGGAATCCGTGGGCGCCGAGATCGTGATCGAGTCAACCGGCATCTTCACCAAAGCGGAAGACGCGAAGAAGCACCTGCACGGCAGCGTGAAGAAAGTGATCATCTCCGCTCCGGCCAAGAACGAAGACATCACCATCGTTCTCGGTGTTAACGAAGAGCAGTACGATCCGAAAGCGCATAACATCATTTCGAATGCTTCGTGTACTACGAACTGTCTGGCGCCGGTGGCCAAAGTGGTCCATGAGAAGTTTGGCATTCGTTCTGCGCAGATGACGACGATCCACTCGTACACAAACGATCAGCAGCTTCTCGATCTCCCACACAAAGACATGCGACGCGCGCGTGCGGCGGCGTTGTCGATGATTCCGACTTCGACTGGCGCGGCGAAAGCGGTGGCGCTAGTGATGCCGGAGTTGAAGGGAAAGTTTGACGGAATTTCGGTGCGCGTGCCGACGCCGAATGTGTCGCTCGTTGATGTGGTGATGGATCTCGAGAAAGAGACGACTGCGGAAGAAGTTAATCGCGCGTTCAA
>DATEWS010000357.1:0-3124 GCA_035257785.1 Pyrinomonadaceae bacterium | reverse complement strand
TCAAGTCGGTATCGATGTACACGCCCTCTCGCGAGACCTCATATTCGTCACCCGCATTCACCACCACTGTATAACTTCCCGGAGCAAGGTTCGAAAAACTGAAACCGCCACTGGAGTCAGGGATGACCTGCAATTCACTGTATTGAAGAGACTGAAGCTTCACGACAATATTGCCCTCTGCTCTTCGTCCGGAAGGAAAGAAGATGTAGCCCTGAATGACGTGATTGCCGCCGGTGCCCGTGACTTGTTTACCGCTTCCCTGCGCATTTACAAAGACCGGCAAAAGAAGCAGTCCCAGGATGATGACAAAAAATCTATTCATTGAACGAACGAGGGGGAGAGTAAAGCATTGCATGGAGACCTCCCTGAAAACTAACCTGGGTGTGTATTGCAGATTTAACTCCCGGAACGAATTAAGATCAAGTGCTAAAAGAAATTGGGGAGAGGAGCCATTTGGCGCCTCTCCCCGTAACCGCGAAGGCTATTGCCTCGAGCGGAAAGTTAAAGTTTAGAAGGTGAACTTGGCGCCAAATCTGAACGCCGAAGGAGCTTGAATCAACAGCGCCGATCCATAGAATGGATTTGGCACTGCAGGAACTCCCGCCACACCACTATTAATCGAGAAGGTGTTGTCCAAAGTAACGGCGCGCTGGCTATTGAATACGTTGAACCAATCGCCAGTCAGACGCAACTCTTTACCTTCACCAACCTTAATCGGATAGTAAACACCCAAATCAAGATTCATTGTCGTCGGAGTTCGGTTGGTACCGATACTCTCGACAACGTTGGGGAATCCAGCCTGGGTAGCCGACACCGTCGGAACGATTGCGGTTCCGCGCTGTACGCCAAAGCCTTCGTTATTGCCATAGATCGGATGCGGAATCAGTTGGTTGAACGGCACACCGGACTGCGCATAGAAGTTTCCACTCACGAGGAGTTTCCATGGCGTGCGATAGCTACCGTTGAACTTGAACTGGTGCGGACGATCGTTTGGCAGACGTCCGTAAGTGTTGTTGAGCAAGCTCTGGAGGTCGAACAACGAAGTGATGTTCGGGTCAGACTGCCCGTTGTCGTTACGGAAGAGGCCTTCGTAGTTACCGATCAAGCTCGAGAACACGTAAGAAGCGATGAACTGGAAGTTATTCGTAAATCGCTTCGTGGCGCTGAACTCGACTGCGCGGTAAAAGCGCTGAGCGCGACCGAAACACTGAGGAGCACGACCGGTCGCCGGATCACCAGCGCAGGCGTTTTCTTCAGTGGTTCCCGTTCCGATACGGCCCGGATTGAAGATGAAGTAGGTGTCGCCATCGTCGAACGAACCGTCTTCGATGACGTTGACCATTGCACGGTAAATTCCGCGGCTGCCGAGCACGATATCGCCGCCGATTTCGTACTCACCGCCGAATGTGAACTCACGAATGCTCTGGGGTTTCAGACCCAGATCGGCCGGAGTTGCATCAGAGCCGAGGTTGGTGGCTCCAGTGCTGACGCCCGACACGATTAATGAGCCTGCCGGTGCATTGAGTCTGTTTACATTGAATTGCTTGTCGGTTTGAACATCGCCACCACCGGCGCGGACGTTGACGTCCAACGGAATCGGCGTTTCGATGAACTGAGCATAGTTAGCAAAGATCTTGCCTTTGCCTTTACCGGTGAAATCCCAGATAAAGCCAAAGCGCGGTGCAGCGTTATCGTCGAAGTTGTTGAACTTCAGATAGGTGCTGCTGTCGTTGCCGTATGCTTGCTGATAATCCCAGCGAACACCAAAGCTGAGTTGGAAGTTCTTCGCAAACTTCCAGTCGTCACCGACATAGAAGCTTTCCACGTTGGTGTAGGTTGAACCAACCAGCTCAAAGTCGCGAACGCGAGTGGTATTCCGGATGATGAATGGATTACCAAACGCTTGCGCGGTTGAGATCGTGGTCGGCGTTCCATTTACTGTCAGGCCGAGAGCCGCGAGAGTCGCACCCGGAATAGCGGACGCACGATCCACGCCTGCCTGGCTCGGACAAGTGATGGCATTGCTGATAACCGTGCAGACCAGCCAATTGTTGGTGATACGTGCACCGTTAGTAACGTTCGAATCACCATTCGTGTTGAACAGGCCGGAACCAGGCGTAAACGCGTAGGTGACGGCGGGACCACTCGATAGGGTGTCGATGTTGTAACGATTCGTATTCCATTCGAAGCCCCACTTGACCGTGTGGCTGCCGCCAATGATGTTCTGCATGTGCGCGTTGAACTCGTAGCGGTTGCGATCCTGGAACGTGAAAAGTCCAAAACCTGGGCCGCGTGAGAAGTTGCGCTGCAAAGAACCACCCCGACCATCAACAAAGTCGACGAATCCCGTACTCGAGCCGAAGTTAACGCCGGTTGACACTGGCGTCAGGACTGAACCGCTTCTTAGCACGGCAAAGTTATCAAGAATATTCGGAGCGTCGACTGCTCGCGGAATCGTATTCGCTCTCTGGAAGTGCAGACCGCCGGAGATTTCCGCGATGAAGGTGTTCGTGATGGTTGAATTCAGACGGAACGCGTAGTTGTGTCCGCCGGTTTCCTGTTTTCCTTCGAAGGCCGTGATGTCGTCGCCAAAGCCATTGACGTTGGTCAAAGCTAAGGTAGCGAGAAAACCATCAATCTTCGTGAAATCGCCGAAGGTCGAGGCCGTGAAGGTGTTGCGATGATTAACTGCCCAGGTAACTTTGCCAGCATAGAACGGAATCGTTACGTCGTTGTCAACTGGCGTGTGGAACGTCTGGGTCAGATAGTAGTTCTTACGTTTCTGTGGGTTGAAAGCTCCAAAGAACCAGAGCTTGTCTTTCACAATCGGTCCACCGATGTCGCCGCCGAGGTCGACTTCCGAGAAGCCATTCGCGGCGGAACCGGTGAACGGGAAGTTCTTAACTTCGCGGACCAAGCCTTTGGTAGTTCCATAACCGAAGACGTCACCGTGGAACTCGTTGCCACCGCTCTTGGTGATAACGTTAAAAATACCGCCGGTCGATCTTCCGTATTCCGGACCATAAGCACCAGTCTTGATTTCAACTTCCTGAACAAACTCGAACGGCAGGTTCGCACCCGATCCACCAAAAGCCGGGTCGGTTGTGTTCACACCGTCGAGGAT